>JAGGWM010000218.1 GCA_021157445.1 Thermococcus sp.
AACTCAGGCCGTAACTTTTGTGGGAGGAATTCTTCGGGAGTTAGGTGTGGGAGCGTTTCAAGACACTTTCGGAAAAAAAGACTAACAGAGGAAAATACTTCCGACACTATGACCCCTTGAAAAATTAAACTGGAAATTTAAAAACATGGCGCTTAATTTTTAAACTTCCTC
This sequence comes from Thermococcus sp., assembly GCA_021157445.1. Lineage (GTDB taxonomy): Archaea > Methanobacteriota_B > Thermococci > Thermococcales > Thermococcaceae > Thermococcus_A. Next base: position 172 of record JAGGWM010000218.1, read on the forward strand.
CCAAACTCTCAACCATGATAGTTGCGATAGTAGATGGCTACACCGACGAGCCGGCAGGGCTTGGAGTGCCCCCCTATTTGGGGATCTATCCAAGATACGCCTACGGAGCAATAAAAAAAGCCAGAAAAGATGCCAAGATATTCTACTTAACCATTGACGACCTCCGCTTTACCTTTGAGGGCGAACAGGGGATAAAAACCAAGAACAAAACTCCCAATGTTTCAAACACGAGAGAAATCCTTGAAAAGGCCGATGTGATTGTTTACATCGGCGGCTTGCACACTCCGGGCAAATACCTTTCTGCGGTTCCTTCCCAGGTAGATGAGGTCGCAAGGTTCATAAAGCCCTTCGAGGGCATTAAAATCCTCGGTGGGCCAGCGTTTATGGGCTCGGCTCATGAGGGAGGAACCAGAATAGAGTCAAGAGAACTCATGCTTGCCCAGAGTGTTTTCGATTACATAGTTTATGGAGATTTGGAGGCTTTTCTTTATGATTTCCTCACAAACCCCGAAGATGCAAACCCCTTCCGCTTCAGGAGTTATTCGGAATTGAGGGACTATGCCCTCCTTGGAGCTGAGGTCGTAAAGCAATTTCCAGACTATCCGGATTTTGTTATAGTGGAAATCGAAACCCAAAGGGGATGTCCTAAAGCAGCGGGCATAGGGGGATGTAGTTTTTGCACTGAGCCGGTTAGGTATAAAATAATTGAAGACCGCCCAATTGAGGACATCGTTAAGGAGGTTGAAGTGCTTTACAATACTGGTGTGAAACACTTTAGAATAGGAAGGCAGAGCTGCATCTTCTCATATATGGCGAAGCCAAATGACAGAGTGCCCATCCCAAATCCAGAAGCCCTTGAAAAGCTCTTCAAAGGAATTAGAACGGTGGCACCGGAAGTGAAAACTCTCCACGTGGACAATGCAAACCCCGCTGTAGTAGCCAACTATCCAGAGGAGGGCATCAAGATAGCAAAGACGCTTATAAAATACGGCACTCCTGGGAACGTTGTTGCCTTTGGGCTCGAGAGTGCCGATCCAAAGGTGGCAAAGCTCAACAACCTCAATTCAACTCCCGAGGAAACTTACGAGGCTGTAAAAATTCTAAATGAAGTTGGAGCAAAGAGAGGATACAACGGCATGCCCCTGCTGTTACCGGGAATTAACATCCTCTTCGGCCTTCCTGGAGAAACCAAGAGAACCTATGAGCTCACCTACGAGTTCTTGAAGAAACTCCTTGAGGACGGGTTGCTGGTGAGGAGGATAAACATAAGGCAGGTCGTTGTCTTCCCGGGAACGCCTTTATGGCATATGCGGGATAAAGTCAAAACCGAGAAGCACAAGGCACTTATAAAGCACTACAAATACAAGATAAGGCATGAGATAGACTATCCAATGCTGAAAAGACTCGTGCCTGTTGGAACGATTTTGAGGGAAGTTAGGGCAGAGATGTTTGATAACGGCTTAACCTATGGCAGACAGATAGGGAGCTATCCCCTGATAGTTGGAATTCCCAAAGAGTTAGAATTGAATAGGTTTTATGACGTCCTCATCGTTGATCATGGCTTTAGGAGCATAACGGGAGTACCAATTCCAATAAACGTGAACGGAGAAAGCTCTAAAGTTCTGGGCTATCTCCCGGGAATTGGAAAGAAGAAGGTTGCAAGGATTCTGGCAAAGAGGCCTTTCAAAAGCAAAGAGGAGTTTTTAAAACTTTTAGCCCCCGAAAAAAGGCAAATTTACGAGAAAATTGTAGAGCTTTAGCTTTCTTCGCCCGTTGCTTTAGAGGCTATTATCGTCTTTAAAGCTACAACTTCGACGAAAAGCGTTTGCTCATTGGTTGCCTCCAGCACCAGCACTCCCTCCTTAGGTGTGTATATCCTGTTCGTCTTTGCCCCTTCAACCGGCCCTTTGAGTATAACAACGAGGTGATTTTTATTCCCAATTAGCCCAAGGCCAAGCTTAACCTTCTGGGCGAATGCCAGAGTCGTCGTGTGAACTTTGTCTTTGTCTGCCTGAGCCTTTGCGAGGGCATCGCTCTCGTTGTAGCCGCTGTGGATGTAGTACCAGTACCTTGCGGCGGTGAATATTGGAGATAACGTAACCGAAATTTCCGAAGCAGTTTTTGTCCTCAAAACGCAGGCTTGTCCATATCTCTGGGGGTCACAGTTCCTAAAAATTGGGTCACCAACGATGATCGTGAGGTCGTCATAAACATTGCTCCTCAGGGTCAAGTTCAAATCAAGAAGAGGATCACCGGTGTTGTAGCTTTCGAGAAGAACCTTATGCTCTCTCCCACCATATGGGACTTTAACCAAAACCCTATCAAGCGGCTCTCCAGAAGGAGTTATGGCTTTCTCCCAAGTGAAATAGCCATAGAAAACAACGCCCACACATGCGAGCACAACAATAATGGACAAAAGAACACCTAAGAGCTTCTTATCCAACTTTAAAACCTCCAGAAAAGTTAATTAAAAAGAAGGAAAGGGCTTCAGAGCCCAGCCAAGTACTCCATGAGCTCCTTGGCTGCTTCTCTTGTGGCGTACCTGTCCT
>JAGGWM010000114.1 GCA_021157445.1 Thermococcus sp.
ATGAAAAACCCATTTCAGAACTTGCCAATTCTTAGAAAAGCACTCTTTCTTCCGCCAGCGCTTGCGCAGGCAAGGGCTGAAATGGTGCGGTGGCCGGGATTTGAACCCGGGCCAGCGGCGTGGCAGGCCGCTGTCCTAGACCAGGCTAGACTACCACCGCACAAGTCCGGTAGATAATCAATCGCAGACGCTTTATAAATTTTTCGCCAAAATACTTTTAAATCCCACCGCTTTCCCTAACTCTTTTTCTAACATTTGGATCCCCATCGGCTATCCTTTTTAATGCTTCTTCAAAGCTCATCCAGTCAGGGACTTCCTTATTGAGATATATTCCGGTTCTCCCTATGGAGTCTCTTCTGGTTAAAATTTTTACCCTTTCTTGAACTATCTCTATGCTGACCCCAAGAATCTTTGCAACCTCGTTTTCTCTCCCGACAACTTCTTTCTCTATGTGTCCATTTTCAGTTGGAATTATGAGTATTAGCTTTTTGTTAACTCCAGGTACTCGAAGGTTTGTCTTGAGCCCCCAGATGTCGACCATTCCGCCCCATTTGTAAAATTCGATCTCCCTATCTTTGGGCTCAACGAGGGGAAACGTTATCGTAGTCTCATCGTCGATTTCAATGTGCCCCTTTATTAAATGCCAAGGGGTTGCCATAACAATTCTCCTCTTCTCGAAGGGTATTCCCTCCAAGCTCAGCTCGATTAAAAAGCTGGGCACTTTATAAGGAATTACAATGTCAATATCGCTGTCCTTTCTGACGTCTCCCCTAGCGACGCTTCCATAAACATGGGGGTCAAACTGGCTCAGCCTTTCCATTATCTTTAGGGCTTTCTCACGTTTTTCCTTTAAGATCTTCCACCGCTTGGGGGGGTAGATAATCTCCCTCTCGTCCCACACTCTGACAACTTTTTCTCTTGGCATGTTATTCTTTTGTCGTTATTCTTTTTAAATCCAATCGCTGACCTCTCCAGCTCTGAAGGGCGAGGGTTTCAAAAGAAAAGGTAATCTTTAATAGGGCAATGTTTATCTTTAGAAGGAGGTGGAAAGATGCCTGTTGTAGGTGTTAACGTAACAAAAATTGAGGTTGAAAAGCAGGGAGGAGTACTCGGTAAGGTTGAAGTGAACCTCTCTCCAAAGATTGAGGAAGTTAGACTCGGGGAAATAAAGACCCCTTCTGGAAAGGTTAATGGGATTGAGGTGTTCTTCACTTATCAGATAGGATACAACCCTGAAATTGCGAGGGCAGTAATAAAGGGAGCGGTGTTTTATCTGCCGCCCAAAAGAGAGCAGATAGATGAAATCCTAGATGGATGGGAAAAAGAGAAGAAGATACCTCCGGAAATGTTTGCGGAGATAGTGAACTTTGTAACAAGTGAAATAACTCCTCTGATAATGGTAATTTCCAAAGAAATGAGAATTCCGTATCCAATCCCACTTCCAAGGGTTACCATAAGACAGCAATCCTGAAATTGCCTCTATCAAAACTCTTATAAACTCTCTTTTCCCTTCCTTTTTGGTGGTTGTGATGAGGAGGGATTTACTTTGCTTTACCAAAATCAGCGCTTCAGGTATTTAACGCCTTGGGAGACAGACCAGTAACTTCTAAGGAGCTTGCAAGAAGAACAAACCTTTCTGAAAGGACTGTCCGCTATGCCCTAAAGGTTCTTAAGGAAAAAGAGCTTGTTGAGGAGATATTTTTCTTGAGGGATGCCAGAAGGAGAGGTTATAGAAGGAAAGTTATTCTGGGCTGAATCCTTCTACCTTTTGTAATCCTTTTTTAAGCTCTGGGTACCTTGTCTCAAAGATGAGCTCTGCTAAGTCTATTGCCTGTGCGTAGGCTTCTCTTTTTGCATAGAAGTCCATCTGTTCAACAAATTCTAAGTAGTTTCTGCTTCTTTCCTTAGCGGCCAGATAAAGAAGAAGGGCTTTTCTTATTCTGTATCTGTGCTCCAATGTTACCTCTACTTCGGCGATAAGTTCTTTGTAAGCTTTTAAACCTTCTAAAAGCTTGTCAAGGGCAAAGAGGGATTGAGCCAGCATTAGCAAGGTATCTCCGAGTTCCTCCATAAACCCTTCCTTTCTATATTCCCCTGCGAGCTGGTAAAGCATTTTTGTGGTGTTTAATCCGATGAGTTTTGTTCTCTGGGAGTTTCCTGCTAATAGGTAGGAATACTCAGCGCTAAGAAAGGTTTTTGTAGTATAATGGAGATTTCCATTGGCGTACCATTCCCTGCCCGCTCTCTCGTAGTTTCTTCCTGCATTCTCCATGAGCTCCATAAAGTGGTCATCATAACCAAAAACATCCTTAACAATAAAGGCAAGCTTGAAAAAGATATCCCCCGCCCTTTGATATTCTTTCTTGGCCACGAATATTTCTGCCCCTTTACCATAAAGGTCGAGCAGGATGCTTGCCATGTCCTCAATACCGCCTGAGTCATGGATTATCTTATAGTACCTATACGCTGCTTCATACGACTCAATTGCTTTCTGAATTTTCTTTCTTCTCATTTGAGTATCGCCCATGGATTTATACATCACGGCAAATTCCCTTGCATACTTTTCAAATTTATCATTCTCACCAAGAATTTCAAATATTCTGAGGATGTTGGAGCAGAATTCATCGAGCAGTTCTAAATTGGGCTCTTCAAGCTCGATCTCCCCCTCAAGAACATCCAGATAATAATACGCACTCTTAAGGAGAAAAGGGCGGGCATCTTTCAGGGCCCGTGGATTGGCACTAAGAATAAGGTCTCCAATGTATCTATAAATTCGAGCTGCATCTAAAATTCTTTTCTGTTTTTCATATTCCATCGCAGATTTTATAAGAAGCCGTATGCCGCTTTTCAGCTCCCCTTTGGTCACCAAGGTCTTCCCAGCTAGTTCAAGTTCGCCCGGACTAGACCTTATTATACCCGTTATCAAAAAGGTCACCTCACCTGGTTTTAGCAATTATCTATTATATCCAGATGTATTTAACGCTTTCTCCGATGGACAATAGAACACATTAAAACTCAAAAAATTTTCGAAGAATTAGACTTTTACCACCTTATATCCAGCCGCTTTCTTGAGCCTGTTCATAACTGCCAGCCCTAATCCTCTCTCTTCAACCCCTTCGGCCAGTATTATGTCCACCCCAGACTTGTCGAGTTCTCTAAGGGCTTTAAACAGATTTTTTGCTATTTCTTCTTCGCTCTCTCCTATGTTGAAGTATGCATTCGCTTCATAGAAGTCACCAGTTGCCATTACACCAACTTTCATGCCTTGGGCTTTATATTCTTTGACAAGTTCCTTGATCTTTTCTTTGACCTTCTTACGTTCCCCTTCAATAACCACAACCTGTGCCTCTGGGGCGTAGTGTCTATACTTCATTCCAGGGGCTTTTGCGAGTTTCACCGGTTTCCCTTTTACGGCTGGATGGATTTTTATTTTCCCAATTACCTTCTCTATCTCTTCAAGGGGTAACCCGCCAGGCCTTAGAAGCACTGGGGGCTCTGTGGTTAGATCTATCACCGTTGACTCGACTCCTATCTTAGTCTCACCTCCGTCTATTATGCACTCTATTTTTCCATAAAAATCATCAGCCACATGTTCCGCTAGGGTGGGACTTGGCTTTCCGCTTATGTTTGCGGAGGGGGCGGCAATTGGTCTCTTGCTTTCCTCTATTAACGCCAGTGCAATCTCATGAGCAGGCATTCTTATTGCCACTGTGTCTAATCCCCCCGTAGTCGCGTAGGGGACTTTATCCTCTTTGGGGAGCACTATCGTTAGTGGTCCCGGCCAGAACTTCTCTGCGAGCATTTTAGCCTTTTCCGGGACTTCTCTTGCAAGCTCGTAAACCTGACTGAAGTCAGCTATATGGACTATTAGGGGGTTATCGGGAGGTCTTCCCTTTGCTTCGAAAATCCTTTTAACGGCACTTTCATTTAGAGCATCTGCCCCGAGCCCATAAACCGTCTCCGTAGGAAACGCAACAAGCTTCCCCTCTTTAATGAATCTCGCGCCTATCCTAATATTTTTCCGATCAACGACATCTCGCATGTTTATTACTATTGTCATGTCCCTCACCCAAAACTTCCCTATAAACTTCCTCAATCTTCTCAGTTATTTTTTCCCATGTATATCTTTCGCTGATTCTTCTTCCGATTCCACCCATTTTTAAAGCTTTTTTATTGTCGAGTAAAAGCTTCACCTTTTCCAAAAGCTCGTCAAAATCTTTGAAGAGGTATCCGTTTTTTCCCTCTCTTATGAGCTCCTTTATTCCCCCAACAGCTCTCCCAACCACAGGAACGCCAAGAGAGTTTGCCTCAATTACCACAAGGCCGAATCCCTCTCTTAGGGAAGGCACTATCAATATTTTGCTCTCTGCCAACACATTCTCGATATCCTCCCTATACCCCAGGAACTCAACGTTAGGAGGTGCTTTGCTTTTCAGCTCTTCCATTAGCGGACCATCACCAACTATCAGGAATTTCTCGCCAGGGAAATGCTCTGCAAGGCGCATAAACGTTTTTGGGTCTTTGTAATGGGTTAATGCCCCTATGAATGTGATGTATCTTTTCACTGCTTTCTTCGGCTTTAATCTCCTTATGCCGTTTGGGATAACCTTTATTTTCCTTGCTCCGAGGTCAAGAGCTCTATTTTTCAGGTAGTGGCTTACGGCTATTGTCATATCGCTCTTTGATATGCTCTCCCTGACAAAATATCCTCCCAAGGGAAGATTTGACATAAAGTCAAGGTCACTTCCGTGAGCCGTTGTAATTAAGGGAATCCTCAGCTTCTTCTTTGCGAGAACTCCTGCATAGCTGGTGGTTCCAATGTAATGAGCATGGATGAGCTCAAAGTTCAGCTTTTTGTGCAACTTCACTATCTTAAAAAAGGCTAAGAGGGCAAACAAAATCCCTCTCAAACCAAATACTGAGGGAACCTTAACCTGGTAAACTAGCTCCTTCTCAAACTCTCGTGGAGTTATCGGCCCGTAAGTTAGAACGTAAACCCCATGCCACTTTCTAAGCTCTTTAACCAGGTTATCAGTATGAGTTGCGACTCCTCCTTTATGGGGGGGATAATGCCCAACAATCAAAATTCTCATGAATAAAAAATGCAGAGGAGAAGTAAAAAGCCTTTCTATGGTCTACCTCTACCTTTTCCACGCGGTGGATTTATCGGCAAGTACTTCTCCTTTATCTTACCTCTTCCCTGGATAAAGGCTTCTCTTAGCATGTTTTTAGCGTCTTCAATGA
>JAGGWM010000105.1 GCA_021157445.1 Thermococcus sp.
GGTGATGCTATGAGTGACATAAGCATCTTTGTAAAAGCGGATCTTTCAATGAGAAACTATCTAAAGAAAGTTCTTCTACCCACATTGCTACTTTCTATTGTTCTTTTTATAGTGGCATCCATTGTTCAAAGGGTTATAGAGCTTCCTCTGGGATTAAGGATAATTCTTAACTTTATTCCATTGATAATTTTAATGTATGCTGTTCTTTATCCATATATAACGGCAGATACGAAAAAAATCTCAATTAATTCTAAAATTCCATATTTTATCACTTACTTTGCTGTGCTATCTACGAGCGAAATGTCAAGAGGTGAGCTCATACAAGTTTTGGCAAATGATCCCAAGCTTGGTGCAATTGCCAGTGAGCTTAAGAAGGTGTACATAATAGTAAACAAGCTTCACAGGAGCTTACCTGAGGCATTTAGGTTTTTAGCTAGGAGAACACCAAGTAAGGTGTTTGCCGATTTTTTGGATAGATTGGCATATTCCCTTGATAGTGGTGTGGAGCTTAAGGATTATCTATTCCAAGAACAACAAACGGTAATGGATGACTATCAAACATTTTATGAAGGAGCATTATATGATCTTGATATATTTAAGGAAATCTACGAGTCGATAATTATTTCGGTTGTTTTTATTGCAGCGTTCATAATCATTGGGCCATTGATAACAGGTCAGGATATAGGACGACTTGCTATTTACCTCCTCATGATAATATTGAGTGCGGAAATTGGGGTTATGTTCGTTATTAAATATAGAATGCCCGAAGATCCGATATGGGCTGAAAGAAGAATCCCAACCGAAAGGAGCAGGAAAATAAAACGGGCTTTAATGATCTCAATTGGTGGAGTCGTTATGCTCTTTATTGTTTATGCATTTGTTCTCAGGCCTAGGTTTAATATTCCATATCCGTTCGTAGTTTCTTTAATTTTGACACCACTGGCTTATGCCGGAAGAGTCATTAAAAATGAAGAGGAAGTTATTTTTAGAAAAGATGAAAACTTCCCTGCGTTTATCAGGAGTTTGAGTTCATCTCTTGCAGCAAGTGGGAGCTCCCTCGTTTTTGTGTTGAAATACTTAAGTGCCCATGATTTTGGTACCCTGACTCGCGATATAAGAGCCCTTTATAAAAGACTTGCCGTAAGAGTTAACAATGAGAGGGGATGGGACTTCTTTATAGCAGAAACTGGAAGCTGGTTGGTTGGCATATTTTCGGAAATGTTTAGGGAAAGCATAAAACTTGGTGCTGAGCCGGACTACGTTGGTAAGGTTATTTCAAGAAACTTCGAAAGACTTGTGAGACTTAGGAGAAAAAGACAACAAAGTATAGCGAGCTTTATTGGGATCATTTATGGCATTACCGGGGCATTTGCTTTCTCAATTGCGTCATCGTTCCAAGTGGCTGTTTCAATAAGCGAACTCTTTGGAAAGATGGAGATCTCTGTTGAATACCTTGGAGATGTAATCCATGTTATTCCGCCAAGTGGACTTGTATTTTTGACTGGAATAATGCTTCTCCTCATGATTGTTCACTCCCTTGTATCTGCTGTTACAATAAAGCTTGCAGATGGGGGCCATCTAGGAATTTCTTTGTATTATTTTGTTATCTTACTTTGGATATTTGCCGCAGGTATGTTCGTAGGTCAGACGTTGATGGAAAGAATGATGGGTCTTGGAGGAAGCCAAATACTGTTAATACTGGTGGGGGGATTGAAATGAAAAAAGGAATACCTCCCGTATTTGTTTTTATGCTCCTTTTCCAATTTGTCGCGGCATCATCCATAGTTGGATGGGTTGAAACTCCGGGGAAAATAGAGATCCCTGGCTATAGCATCGAGATTAAGGATATCTCTCTTGTTGATGGTTCGGCTTATGTTAAATATTCCACTCCCGAGGGATCTTATTCCCAATTTTTAAAAATTGGTCAGAATCTCTCTGTAGGTGAGCTCTCCTTCAAAATTCATCAGATAATAGTGGGGGAAAAAGGCCATGCTTATGTTTCTCTTGAGTATCCTTATTTGCTTGAAGGTGAAACTATACGGTTTGGGAACTACTCGCTCTCTTTGCTCTCCGTGAATAACAATGCTGTTAGAATAAAATTAACAAAAAATAACGAAAGCAGAGAGTACACATCAAAGGATGTTCAATACGATAATCTTCAAGTAAAACTAACACCCTATCCAAAAATCTTCTCTGGGTATCTTAAAAAGGGAGAGACGTTTACATTTTATTCTCATTCAATAACATTTAAGGAGGCCTTAATAGAAAACGTTTCCGGTAAATATAAGAATGTAGTGAAGCTTTTGATAGATAAAAGTGAGTATGATATTCCTGTAGGGGATACTATTGAAGCAGGCATGTTTGTTATTTCGACAAAGGAGTTAATTGGAGCAGAATACGTGGAAATGGAAGTTCATCTCAAAGGGGCTTATGTTAACGTTTATTTAACCTCCCAATTTGAAAAAACATTAAAAGAGAAGGAAAGTATGCAGGTAGGGCCATATTTAATAGTCCCAGAGTATATTCTCCCTTCGCGAGCTTATGTAAGTATAAAAAATCTCTGTGGAAAAGTCTTGAGTGAGGGGTTTTTATCTCCTGGAAGCCATTCAAAGGCACTGACTTATCGGGGAATTGAGGTGGGGGTGCTGAATGTTACTTACGCCTCCGAACCAAAGACAGCTAAGCTAATAGTATTCGTAACAGACCCTTCTATTATTGCCATGAAAGAACTTGTTCCTGAGGTAGAGATATCTCCGATGATTCCTTCGAAGATAGTTCAATTTGATGAGGTTCCTTTAAAGATTGTGTTAAAGAACAAGGATCATGTTGATTTAAAAAATGTACGGATTTTCTATACCCCATCCCCCTGGGTAGAGTTAGTGGGAGATAATGTTGTATATGTTCCAAAAATCGAAGCTGGTTCTTCATATGATGCCAGTTTTCTAATTAGAGTCAACAGGTACGGAAAAGTTGCTCTTGGCAATATCCGGATAGTGGCGGAAACATCTTCCGGTTTTAGTTGCAACGAGGATGGAACTATTGAGTTTTCGCCCATTTTAGTAACAGCAAATGTTGAAAAAGCTGTGGTAAAGTATGATGTTGATATCTCCGCGCCAATCAATTCAACTATTGCTCCGTTTGATACTTTAATACGTATCCAGAACAAAGGAAATGTAAAGGTGCCTGTACTTCTTAGAATTCCCATTTCCAAATTTGCGGTTCTTAATGCAGAGTCTTTTACATTAAATGGTTCTAACATGGAGCGTTTGATAAATCTCCCCCCAAATCAGACAGCAGAATTTAATATTAGGATATTCCCGTTAGAGTCAACTAATCTCACTCTGCGGGCATATGTTGTTTTTGACGGAGAAATAATAGGAGGGGCTGAGGAGAAGGTGAAGTTCTTCCAAGAAAAACCTCAAGAAGAAGTTCAAGACCAAAACGGAGAACGTGAGCCACAGATCATTTACGTAAACAAGACTGTGCCCGTCTATGTAAATAAAACCATCGAAGTTCCTGTGGAAGTTCCTTACACTCCATTGAAGTCAAAGATCCTATTTTCGAGTGCCGGATTTTTGCTTGGTGCTGCAGCTATTATACTGCTGGCCTGGATAAAAGCCCAGAGAGAGTGATACCTTTCCACTCTCTAGGGTGGGGTTTCCCTAAGATAACGATAAAGGCATTAGCTTTGAGCTATCTATACTAATTGGTATTTTGGTGGAAAATATTGAAAAACCCTTTAAACCCAGCACTTCAATCTTATCTTGGTGGTAGGATGTACCTTACAAAGGAGGAGGAGCTAATACTTGCCGGCGAATATGGTTATGCATTGCAAAAGGCAATGGAAATTCTTGTTGCTCTTGGGGAGATTTATGGGGCTGACAGGCTTATCCCGATCAAGAGCGCCCAGGTTGCGGGAGTTTCGTACAAAAATATCGGCGATGCCGGAATAGAGTTTCTGAAGGATTTTGTTAATTCCGGAGCGAATGTTAGTGTCTATACAACTCTTAACCCGGCTGGTATAGGGGATGAGCTCTTTATGGAAAGGCAGAGAGAGATTCTTGAGCTTTATAAAGCCATGGGAATAGAGATTACCTTCACATGCACTCCTTATTATGGTGCAAATCTTCCAAAGTTTGGTGATCACATAGCGTGGAGCGAAAGCTCGGCCGTAATTTTTGCGAACTCCATACTTGGGGCGAGAACGAACAGAGAGGGCGGGCCTTCGAGCTTAGCAGCAGCAATAGTTGGTAAAACTCCCAATTATGGTCTTCACCTTGATGAAAACAGAAAGGCAACAGTCGTCGTTGAAGTAGAGACAAAGCTTAGGGATTTTGCGGACTACAGCTTTTTGGGTTACTATCTCGGAAAAAGCCTGAAAAACGACATACCCTACTTTAAAAACCTTAAGCCTGAGAAGACTGATTATCTCAAAGAACTCGGAGCTTCCATGGCCGCAACCGGATCAATAGCCCTCTATCATGTGGAAGGCGAAACCCCAGAGTATAGATATGCCATAGAGGACAAGCTCGAGAAAATCCAAGTTGATAAAAAAGAGCTTGAGGAGGTTAAAGAGAAGTTCAACGCGGAGTGGAGTGAGGTAGAAGTGATAGTAATAGGCTGTCCTCACGCTTCGATTCAAGAGGTAAAAGAAGTTGCTGAGCTTTTGAAGATGAGAGAGAAGCCTTTAAAAGTGCCGCTTTTAATAACCGCAAGCAAAGCTGTAAAGGCTCTCTCAGACGCTCTGGGCTACAGCGAGGTCATAGAGCGTTATAATGGAAAGATAATAGCCGACAGCTGTTTAATAGTCTCTCCAGTTGAGAAGTGGTACAAAGGAATAGCCACGAACAGCGGAAAGGCGAGCTTCTACTTCTCCTCAGCTGGGCTGAAAGTGCGGCTTGAGAATACAGAAAAGTTAATTCTTGAAGCCCCGTGAGGTGATAAAATGAGACTTAAAGGAAGGAAGATCACAAGAGGAAAAGCAAAAGGAATTGCTTTAGTTTCCAAAAAGCCCCTCTCCTTCTTAGGTGGCGTTGATCCCGAGACCGGAATAGTGAAGGACATTGAAAGCGATATCCGGGGAGAGAGCATAAAGGATAAAATTCTTGTATTTCCAAGGGGCAAGGGCTCAACGGTTGGTTCCTATGTCATTTATCAGCTTAAAAAGAACGGCGTCGCTCCAAGGGCTATAATAGTTGAAGAGGCCGAGACCATTGTTGCTACGGGCGCAATCATAGCGGAAATTCCAATGGTGGATAAAGTGGACATAAGCAAGATTAAGAGCGGCCAGATTGTTGAGGTTGATGCAGACAAAGGGGAAGTGTTCATAGAAGAATAGTTTTTAAGCTTCTCCTCCTAGTTCTTTTTAGTGGTGGGAAAAATGGCAAAGGGTATTTACGAGTGCATTAGCTGTGGCCATAGGGAGGTTAGAGACTCCAATATTGCTTTACTGGAAAATTCATGCCCAAAGTGCGGCTCTGACATGGTTCTTGTTGGCTTTGAGATTGAACCCGTTGAGGAAACCCATGATGAGGAGCTTATGAAGAAGCTTGGCGAGTTTTATTCCTTAGGTGAAATGCAGACTAAGGGAGATGTCCTGGCTTTTGAGGTTCTGGAGATAAAGGAAACCAACTTTGAGAGGGTTCTTAAGGAACTTGAAGAGCTCGGCTACTGGGCGGCTTTAAAGAAGAGAGAAGGGAAAATAGTTCTTTTCGTCTTTCCGGCGCAATCGGTTAAAGAAGAAAATCCCCTCATAGGAATAGGGCTTTTCATAGCCACAGTTTTAAGCACTCTTTTTGCCGGTTACTGGCTTTCGAGCTCATACATAGCGTTTCTTGACCAGTACAATCTTCCGGGAATAAGGAACATCTATCTCAACGCTCTTGCATTTTCAATAAGCGTTCTTGCAATTTTGGGCACTCACGAAATGGGTCATAAAATAGCCGCTACACTTCACGGAGTAAAGTCGACTTTTCCCTACTTCATACCCTTCCCAAACATCTTGGGAACTCTTGGTGCTGTAATAAGGGTTAAATCTCCCATACCAACAAGGAACGCTGCCATAGATCTCGGCTCGAGCGGCCCCATCGCTGGATTTATCGTTGCCATTCCAGTGTTGTTTATAGGGCTAAGGCTTTCTCCAACCCTGCCAGTTTCTGCAGCTCAGATGGAAGGCGGAATAGCCTTTGGCCAGAGTCTAATAATGCATCTCCTTGAGCGATATGTCTTTAGAATTCCCGAAAACTATGTGATCTACCTTCATCCCGTGGCAATAGCCGGTTGGGTGGGGATACTAGTAACGTTCTTAAACCTTATTCCAGCCGCTCAGCTCGATGGCGGGCATATAGCAAGGGCTTTCCTCGGAGAGAAGCTCCACTCGATTTTGACATTTGGACTGGGCTTGGCCATGATCGGGTTAAGTGTTCTCTGGGCCGGGTGGCTTATCTGGGGGTTCATAATTTTGCTTATGGGAAGAATCGGCAACCCGGGTGCGTTGGATGAAGTGAGCCCAGTATCGCCAAAAAGAGTTGCATTGGCTTTGATCGTGCTTGCAATATTCATCCTCTCGGCAACGCCCGTGCCTATAAGCGTTGTTCAGTGATTTTGTTTTTCTTTTTATAGTTCGTCTAAAATTGAGAGTACTTTTTTGATAATTTCAGGTGGAGTTGACCCACCAATTTTTGTAAGTTTTCTCTTTAGGGCATTGAGGGATACCTCATCGAACCAGCCGTTTTTCAATTGCCATCTAATCTCCTCTAAAATCGTGCTAGGATTTGCAAATGGGAGGAGCAACCTTAAATCATCCACATCCCTTTCTCTCTCGAGAGAAGTGACAAGTTTTGTTATTATTAAGTCTTCTACGGAAATGAGTTTTATCTCAAATGCTCTAAACTTTTCCCCAATGAGGTGGTCTAAGTCCTCGGCTCTTATTGCCATATTTTTGCTAAACTTTAAAGGTCCTATTCTTTCTCCGAAAATATCCAACCGTCCACCGTCAGGAAACTCAACAATCCAAACAGGAGTCTCTCCAAAAATGGTTTCAACTAATTTGAAGGCAATAGGAAAACCGGGTATAGGA
>JAGGWM010000134.1 GCA_021157445.1 Thermococcus sp.
GCCCCGTATGATCCTACCAAGACCACGGAAGATAGTTTCGCACCACCAAGCAAGGAACATCCGATGGGAACGAACAGATTAGGTCAAGATGTGTTCTCAAGAATAGTCTGGGGATCACGGGTAGTTCTCTATGTGGTGTTCATAGCCACTATGCTTTCTATGAGCATAGGCGTTCCCTTAGGTCTCATCTCCGGATACCATGGGGGAAAAATAGACAGAGCACTGAGTGTAGTCATGGATAGTATCTACGCATTTCCGGCACTTATACTTGCAATAGTCATCGCTGTAGTCCTAGGCCCAAGTCCGGCAAATACTGCTATTGCAATATCATTTGTATACGTTCCCACATACTTCAGAATGGTTAGGGGACAAACACTAAGCCTAAAAGGACAACTATTTGTTGAGGCTGCCAAGGCTCTAGGAGCAAAGAACAGGGAAGTAATGTTTAAGTACATACTTCCTAACCTAGCACCTACGGTATTGGTAGTCTTCACGTTAAGCGTTGCAGATGCTATTTTAACAGAGGCAGGATTGAGCTTCTTAGGATTATCGGTGACACCTCCAACTCCAGATTGGGGATATGACCTGAGAGTAGGCCAGCCATTTCTCTTAGATGGCTACTGGTGGCTTGTATTCTTCCCAGGAATAATGATAATGCTGCTCGCAATGGCCTTTGCTTTAATTGGAGAAGCCTTGAGCGAAAGGATTTCTCTTGGGAGTAGGTGATCAAAATGCTGCTGGAAGTAAAAAATCTAAGCATTTATTATTATACTCTTGCTGGCATTGTAAGAGCAGTTGAAAATGTGTCTTTCGCAATAGACAAAAAAGAATGGGTAAGCTTTGTAGGAGAAAGTGGAAGTGGGAAGTCTACAGTGGCATATTCCCTTCTAAACCTCGTCCCTTCTCCAGGTAAAATCGTTAATGGAGAAATCATCTTCGAGGGAAACAACATACTTGGATTAACAAACGATGCTCTAAGAGAGATAAGAGGAAAAGAAATCAGCATGGTGTTCCAGGATCCTATGACGAGCTTAGATCCCTTGAGAAAAATCGGCGACCAAATAGTAGAGGTCATGACAGAGCATGGGATAGAAAAAGACGAAGCTTACAAGAAGGCCAAAGAATTACTTAAAAAAGTAAACCTTCCAGAAGACAGAATGAGCTATTATCCCCACCAACTTAGCGGAGGTCAGAGACAGAGGATCGCCATAGCCATTGCCATGGCCTTCAATCCCAAGCTCCTTATAGCAGATGAGCCCACAACTGCACTGGATGTTATCGTCCAAGATGCAATTATGGATCTTATTGAAAGTCTCAAGGAAGAGGGCACAAGTATATTTTTTGTGACCCATGACATATCCCTTGCGGCAGAGCGAAGCGATAAAATAGCTGTCATGTACGCAGGAAAACTTGTAGAGTTTGGAAAAGTAGAGCAGATTCTTGAAAATCCACTTCATCCCTACACGCAATCACTTCTCGCCAGTGTCCCCGATTTATGGAGTGGAAAGGAAATAAAAGCAATACCTGGCTATCCTCCCGATCTCAGAAATCCTCCAAATGGGTGCAGATTCCACCCAAGATGTCCCGTGTTTAGAGAGAAAGGCAGTTTAAAGGGAGTTTGCAATTCCATAGAGCCTGAGACTATTGAAATTGAAAAAGGCCATTTTGTGAGCTGTCACTTATATAGGTGATAAAAATGGAAACCATACTCAAAGTTGAAAACCTCAAAAAATACTTTCCGGTCAAGAGAACTATTCTGGAGACCCTCAGGAAAGAACCCCAAAAATACGTTAAGGCTGTTGATGGAATAAGCTTTGAAGTAAAAAAAGGTGAAACACTCGCGTTAATTGGAGAAAGCGGGTGTGGGAAAACTACTACGGGCAGGGTTATTTTAAGGCTCATTGAGCCTACAGACGGAAAGATCATATTTGATGGAGTGGATATCACTCAACTTGACTACGAGGCATTAAGACCTTACAGAAGAAGAATGCAAATGGTTTTTCAAGACCCGTATGCAAGTCTGAGTCCAAGAATGAAAATTGGGGATGCAATTGCCCATCCACTTTTAATTCACAACCTCGCGACAAAAGAAGAGGCTAGGGAAATGGCTCTAAAAATGCTCCGCAGAGTGGGCTTAACACCCGAGGAAGAGTTTTACGAAAGGTATCCCCATCATTTGAGTGGTGGACAAAGACAGAGGGTTGTCATAGCCAGAGCAATGATATTGAAACCAGAGTTCGTGGTTGCAGATGAAGCAGTCTCTATGATCGATGTCTCAATGAGAGCGTCTATCTTGGAGCTCCTTGAGAGCTTTAAGAAAGAATATCACCTAAGCATGCTCTTTATAACACACGACATAGCAGTTGCAAGGCTCATAGCAGATAGAATAGCCGTTATGTATCTAGGAAAAATCGTAGAGGTGGGACCAACAGAAGAGGTCCTCAAGAATCCAGCCCACCCATACACAATGGCATTGATCCAAGCCGTTCCTTCAATCGTTAAAAGGGAAAAGAAAAAGAGAATAGAGATCACTGGAGAGGTTCCAAATGCAGTTAATCCTCCAAGTGGATGCAGATTCCACCCAAGATGTCCTCTTATGACAGAAGAGTGCAGAACAAAGGAACCGGAACTTATAGAAATAAGCAAAGAACACTTTGTCGCCTGTTATCACCCTCTCATCTGAGCTACGTATTTTTCCTCAGGTTTCTCAACTTCCTATCGATTTTTACCATTTCTCTCCACTGCCTTCCGGGCCAATAGATTTGACCACACTGAGTGCAGATGTAGAATTCATCGTAATCC
>JAGGWM010000115.1 GCA_021157445.1 Thermococcus sp.
TCGCAATAGATAAAGCTGAAAGAGAGATAACCGAGCTAACACGTCAGATCGCAATAGAATTCCAAGAAATCAGGGAAATGCTAAAAAAACTAGAAAAGGATTAATCCTTTCCAAAGAGCTCTTCCAAAAATATCTTAACTCTCTCCTTGGGGACTTTAAATTGCCTTATTTTTACGATCCCCTTTTCTTGGGTTTCTTTTAGCAGGGTCTCAGTGGCCTTGTTTGGATACATTTCCTCATAGACTATCTCCTTAATCCCCGCATTTACCAGCAATTTAAAGCAGACATCACAGGGAAAGTGGGTAACATAAAGCGTAGCCCCTTCCAGGCTTATACCCTTTCTGGCAGCCATTGCTATAACATTCTGCTCCGCATGAACGGCTCTATGACAGTGACCATCCACTATTAAGCAACCCACGTCTATACAGTGATCCATATTCCTTGGGGCTCCGTTATAGCCCGTTGCCAAAATATACCCATCCTTCACGGCAACTGCTCCAACTCTAAGTCTAGGACATGTAGCCCTTAGGCTCACAAGTTTTGCAATGAGCATGAAGTATTCATCTTTTGTGGGGCGTATTTTCTTTATATGCTCTGCCCGTTCCTTATCCAGAACTATTTCTACTACCATAGTACCACCTAATAAAAAAGAGCCAAAGAACTTTAAAAGAATTTTTTGATCAGTTGAAAATTCTCTGCCTGAGGGTCATAGCTTCAACTTCCGCCATAATCCTCCAGATCCTCTCTTCATAGCTCGGATGTGTCTCAAAGAGCGATTTTTGATGAGGCCGTTCTATCTCTGGTTCTATAGATGGGAGTGCAGACTCCTTAACTTTGACTCTCAAGTCTTCATAATACTTAAGCTCTTCAAGAGCCCTTTTTAAAGCCAATGGAACAGGTATTAAGCGCAATGCTGTTTCATCAGCTTTAAACTCTCTCTGTTTTAAATAATTTGATCTGCACATCTCATAGAGCAGGTAAAATACGAAAGAAGCTAATGAAACAAAGGTGCTTCTGAAAATTAGGAAATTCAAAAGGGCCATAGCCAGCATGAGATACCTTCCATAAGAAACCAGCGGGAAAAGAAGGGTGTCTCCATTCTTTATATGGCCTATCTCATGAGCTGCAACCGCGAGGATTTCTTCTTCATCGAGAACTTCAAACAGACCAATGGAAAGCACAATTGAGTTCCTAAAAGAGTAGGCATTTGGAATGTAATCATCCAGCAGATAAACTTCGGGAGTTGCTATTCCCGCTTTGTTTGCCATTCTCATTATTCCATCATAAAGCCACGGCATGTCTTCATAGGAAAGCTTTTTATGTTCCTTCTTTAAGGAACTCTTAACAGTCCACAAATACAGCCCAGCGAGAACAAGAGATATCCCCAATACGAATAGCAGGCCGAGTTTTCCTAGGTATAAAAGTGTAATCAACACCTGGGCGAGGAATATAAGCTTAAGCATTTGTTATCACTTCTTTATTTTTGAAAGGTATGCAACGGTGGCCTCCTTGAAATTACTCATAAGGGCATTCAAAATGCTTTCCACAACTTTTTTCTCAAATTCCTCCTTGCTTGTGGCTATGCTGTAAACGTATCTCATTCCTCCCCTCCCAGTGTCCACACTCCTCTTTAACAGCCCCCTCTCACACAGCCTGTTCATTAATATGCTAACTGTGGAGCGCCTTAGGTTTTCGTGTCTTTCTTTTAAGTATTCATAAACCTCTCCAGCAGTTGCAACCTTTACTTTCCACATATACTCCATTATCTCAGCTTCCATTGGAGGCAAAACCGCTCTTAAACCATCTTCATTTATCTTAAATTCATGAGGTTGCATTGAACATCGCCTCCAGTTTAACTAAGCGAGGTATCATACATAAATTTTTTGGAAAATGAGAGGTTGGAGCATTAAGTTTTCTGCATTTTGATCACCTGAATAAGGTTTAACAGAATTATTTTTCCAAAAATTTCCGTAAAGATTGAAGCAGGCAACCTGCACCGAACAAAATCCAGAAACCTAGACTTAAACACACTGAAAAACGACTCAATCAGTACTCTAAACCTGTAAACACGCCGAAACTTCCGCGGATGATCCAACTGAAACCGAACCATATCCTTCCACGCAGGATACCCCCTCGGTTTAGAACTCCTGCCAACATTCTTCTTCAGCTTAATAAACGGCACTCCACCCTTATCAGCAACCAACTGCACATTCTGCCGGGCCAAATAACCAGAATCAGCCAGCAAACACTCCAATCGCCCAACATCTCCAATCAAATCCCTGAAAACCGGCGAATCATGCCGAGAACCCTCAGTCACACGCAGAGAAACCACAGTCTTGGATTCCAGGTCGTAGAGAACATGCAGTTTTAAAAATCCCTGTCGCCCTTTTTTACGGACCACGCTGCCAGTTTTCTGGAGGTTTTTAATCCCGTGGAGTCGGCGGCGAGTTTGCTGGGGTTTATTTGCTTTAGAATCAGTTTGTTGAGGTTTGACAGGTATTCTGGTGTTATTTTCTTCCTGTACCTGTTTAGGGTTCGTCTGTCGGGGATTTGGGTTAGGTTTAGTTCTTGTTTGATCCAGTCGGTTGATTTGAGGTAGTTCTGGTAGTCTCTGTCGGTTTTGTTCACGTAGAATTGCCAGAGGATTAGGATGGTTACGGCTCTTGGATTATAAGCTGGTCGGCCTATTCCTCCTTTGTGGACTGTGTAGGGTTCTGGTAGGTCATAAACTGCGTTTTTGAGTGCTAGGAATACTTTTTTGTCTGGGAGGTTTCTTAATTGTTCATACTTGGCCCAGTTTATTTTCTGTTTTCTTTTCCGTGGCATGGTTTACTGCTCTCATTCTGACTTAAAAACTTCACGTATATTTTTGCTCCAATGTCCACCCTTTTGCAAGATTAATAAACGTTTCATAATGAAAGTTAAAAACCTCAAGTACTGCTTAGATTTCTATGACTTTTCCAGAGTGGAGTTTTTCAAAATTCTCCCCGAATTCCCCCGCAAACATGGCTTCAGCTCTAAGTCCTGTACAGTGCCCTGTATAAATTTTCTTAACTCCCAGCTCTTTAAACGCTTCCGCAGTCTTTTGAATCCTTTCTTCATCTGCAGCTATCAAGTGGAATCCTCCTACAACGGCATATACTTGATCAATTCCGCTTATCCTCATGGCTTTCCTCGTCATGCTGACAATGCCGGGATGAGAGCATCCTCCAATAACGACTAGGCCTTTTTTAGTATTTACTGCAAGCCCTATCTCATCTTCAACTTCATCTGGAACTAATCTTCCATTTTCAAGCTTGTAAAGGCTTATTGTGACATTTTTCTCGAACCCAACTTTCTCCTCCTTTGTAATTTCTCCAAGCGTAAAAACACCCGGCATTAAACGTATAGGATCTCTACTCAAAATCCATGTACCTCCAAGTTTTTCAATTTCCTCCTTTGAGCCACCCCTCAACGGTGGAATTCCCGCATAAGTGAACTCCGGCTCCATAGCAAAACTCACTTTGAAAATATTGGGATGAGCAAAGATAGGAATCTCTTTGCCGATTTCCTTCATAATGCCTAACAACCCACCAGTATGGTCAAAATGGCTATGAGAAAGAACAATCATATCAACGTTTTTTGGATTAATGTTTAAAAGCTTCATATTAAAGAGAACTGGCTCAGCATAAGAACCAACATCAAAGAGCACCCTTCTTCTATTTCCGTTAAACTTTACCTCTATTAGGAAGGAGA
>JAGGWM010000088.1 GCA_021157445.1 Thermococcus sp.
AGGCAGAGAATTGCATTAGCAAGATTGTTAGCCCTAAGACCGGAGTTCATCGTGTTGGATGAACCAACTTCAGCACTTGATGTATCAGTGCAGGCAAATATATTAAACACCCTAAAAGACCTCCAGCAGGAGTTCGGCTTCACGTATCTCTTTATTTCCCATGATCTTGGGGTAGTTAAGTACATGAGCCACAGGATGGGAGTAATGTATCTTGGAAAGCTCGTAGAAATAGGCCCGGCTGATAGAATATTTGAGAATCCCTTACACCCGTATACCCAATTTTTACTCTCCGCAATTCCAGTCCCTGATCCTAAACTTGCTAGAGAGCTAAAAGCAAAGAGACAAAAGATTACTGGCGAACCCCCAAGCCCGATAAATCCACCATCAGGGTGCAGGTTCCACCCGAGATGCCCATATGCAAAGGACATTTGTAATAAAGAAGAACCACCATTAGTGGAAGTAGAGCAAGATCACTACGTGGCCTGCTGGCTGTACTCCAAAGCATAGAGTGCCTGCTTGAAGCTGCTATCTCGCTTTAAAAGCTCTGTATAAACGGAATCTTTTTTCCCTTTTTTGTTGTATATTTCATCCCCTTTAAGCTCTATTGTATAGTATCTCCATTCTACCGGTCGTAATTTTATGTCCCTAAGCTCAGCTGGGCTCTTAACTCCTAAAACTTCCTGAAGAAGGGACAGTGCTAATAATGCCTCTCGATTTTCTTTTGCAAGCACTTCATCTTTCTCTTTATGCCTTCGAAATCCGGTAGGGATTCCAAGAATCCTAAGCACATTCCACTTTTGCATATGTCTGAGCCTCTCATCGAGCGTTCTTCCCGAGAGCTCGTATATTTTTTCAAAGGCTGTCGTAAGGAACTCCCCAATAGTCTCCTCATTAATCAGCTTTGGGAGCGGGTTTTCTGCCTCTTTTGGGAAATTGCTGTCGAATTTTCTTATAAGGACACTGATATGTTCTACTTTCTCAACTTTTCTGGAAAAGTAGGCATCTAGCATAAAACGCCTTCCCCTTACCTCGAAGACGAGATACGGTACTTCAATCCTCATGGGAGTTGGTAGTTCAAAAAGCTATATAAACGCTTTTCTTTTATTTGAAGTGATAGGCATGAAGGTAGAGGAACTTAAATCACTGGGAGTCGATGAAAGGATCATAAAACTGATAAAAGAAAGAGGCATAGGGGAGCTTTATCCCCCTCAAGAAGAAGCATTGAGAACCAAAGTACTCAAAGGGGGAAACTTAATTCTCGCTATTCCAACCGCCTCCGGGAAGACCCTTGTTGCGGAAATAGTAATGATAAACAAAATCCTTCGGGAGGGAGGAAAAGCGGTATATCTCGTCCCCTTAAAAGCGCTTGCTGAGGAGAAGTACAAGGAATTCAAATTCTGGGAAAAGCTTGGAATTAGAATAGGGGTAACAACTGGAGATTACGACAGTGCAGAAGAATGGCTCGGGAAGTATGATATTATCATAGCAACATCAGAAAAATTTGACTCCCTGCTTCGCCACAAATCCCCGTGGATAAAAGATGTTAAGCTTATAGTTGCGGATGAGATTCATCTTCTCGGCTCATATGATAGAGGGGCCACATTGGAAATGATTCTTTCTCATCTGATGAACAAAGCTCAAATTTTAGGATTAAGCGCAACCATTGGAAATGCCGAAGAGCTTGCAGAATGGTTAGGCGCGGAGTTAATAGTAAGTGAATGGCGTCCTGTAATCCTGAAGAGAGGTATCTTCTACCATGGGCAGCTTTTCTGGGAAGATGGGGAAATTGAGAAATTCCCGAGTCAGTGGGATTCTCTGGTCATCGATGCTTTAAAAAAAGATAAGCAAGCGCTGGTTTTTGTCAACACTAGAAGGAGTGCCGAAAGAGAGGCCCTCTTACTGGCCGGAAAAGTTCAAAGATTTTTGAGCAAGCCCGAAGAGAGGAGGTTAAACCAAATAGCAGAGGAACTTGAGAGCACTCCAACCAACGATAAACTTAAAGAGGCCTTAAGAAAGGGAGTTGCATTCCACCATGCAGGTTTAGGCAGAGAAGAGCGCTCCATTGTGGAAGATGCCTTTAGAGAGGGACTCATAAAGGTAATTACTGCCACCCCAACCCTTTGCATGCATCCGCATACATATGTGATAACCAAGAATGGTGTAAAGAAGGTTTCAGAACTGAATGAAGGGGATGAGGTTCTAACCCATACTGGGACTTTTAGGAGGGTAATTCAGCCGCTAAAACGATATCACAAAGGTAAGCTTCTCGTGATAAAAGCCTACGGAACTGTTCCGGTAAAGGTCACTCCAGAGCACATGGTTTGGGTGGTTAAGCAAATAAAACACGAAAAACAAGTTATATTTGAAGGACCGGAGTGGTTAACAGCCCAGGAATTGAAAGATAAGCTTGAATCCGAAACAGACCCAAAGGTTTCTTACATGCTTCTTCAGCCAGTTCCGGAAGCTTCTATCAATCTTGACAAAATCCCGTTGGAGGGTTATGGAGACAATACGGAAAAATCCCCCAAATACCTTCCATTGAACTTTGAAACTGCCCAGTTAATAGGCTTGTGGATAGCAAAAGGTTCCACATCAAAGAACGGAGTGGTAACGTTCACAATAGGGACGCAAATGAATGAGATAACAGGCTTTCTGCTAAAAACAATACCAAAGTACTTCCCGCATGCGAAGATAGTGGTTGAAGATCACGAAAGGAACAGCAGGGCAATAAACTTCCGCAGCAAGCACTTTGCCAAATGGCTGAGGGAAAACATAGGAGATGGAGCACACCAAAGAAGAATCCCCGATGTTTTGCTGTTCAATGAAAGTAGAGATGTTAGATTAGGCCTATTAAGAGGGCTTATTGAAGGGAAAGAGAACAAGAAGGAAACAAACTATCTAAGAACAACTTCCCCTAGCATAGCTTATCAAATTCAACTATTAATTGCTTCTTTGGGTTATGTATCTTTTGTTGATGTTGCACATAAAAGAAATGGGACTGGCAAAACCGAAACCCCCATTTATACCATCACGATTGCTGACAGTAGCTACTCTCTCCTTGAAGAACTTGGATTTAAAGCCCCGCCTAAAGATAACGAGACACACAATGTGAATCAGATATGGAACAGATACCTCCTCCTAAAAGTTCGTTCAATAGAAGAAGAGGAATACTCCGGAGAGGTTTACAATCTTGAAGTTGAAGAAGAAGAGAGCTATAGCGTCGGCTTTGTGGTTCACAACTCCGCTGGTGTGAACTTGCCAGCATACCGTGTCATAATCCGGGATACCAAGCGCTATTCTAACTTCGGATGGAGTGACATTCCAGTTTTGGAGATACAACAAATGATGGGCAGAGCCGGAAGACCTAAATACGACAAAGAAGGTCAGGCGATAATAATAGCAAAAACTGAAAAACCAGAAGATTTAATGAAGAAGTACATCTTCGGCAAGCCAGAAAAACTCTTTTCAATGCTCTCTAATGAAGCGTCGTTTAGAAGCCAGATTCTTGCCCTAATAACCAACTTCGGGGTTAAAAACTTCAAAGAGCTCGTAGGATTTCTGGAAAAGACGTTCTACTATCACCAGAGGAAGAACCTTGAGGCCCTTGAAGGAAAGGCCAAGGATATAGTTTACTTCTTGCTTGAAAATGAATTCATTGACATTGATCTAAACGACCAGTTTATTCCTCTTCCATTTGGGATAAGAACCTCTCAGCTGTATCTTGACCCATTAACGGCTAAAAAGTTCAAAGATGCTTTTGAAAAGCTCGAAGAAAATCCAAATGCCCTGGGAATTTTCCAGCTCTTAGCCTCAACTCCAGACATGGCATCTCTAAGGATAAGACGGAAAGAACAGGAGGATATCCTTGAC
>JAGGWM010000111.1 GCA_021157445.1 Thermococcus sp.
GCAATAGAAAACCTAATAGCAATTCTAGAAGCGGCCGGGGCAACGGTAGATGATGTAGTAAAGGTTAATGTTTACCTAGAGGACATAAAAGACTTTGAAGAATTCAACAAGGTGTATGAAGAATACTTTGGACATTCAAAACCAGCAAGGGCAGTAGTGGAAGTAGGAAAACTGCCAAAGGGGGTCAAGGTAGAGATAGAAGCAATAGCAATCTTCGAGTGATTTGTTAGCTTTTTATCCTTCCGGCTCTTAGTTTTTTTGATGCCTATGTACAGGGGGCTCGTCATAATATTTGGTTTTCTTTTTATTGGAGAAACCCTGAGCGGGCTATTTAATCTTCCAATACCCGGAAACGTTATCGGAATGGTCTTGTTGACCTTTGCACTCTTATTTAACGTTATAAAGGTGGAAGATGTTTTGGAGTTTTAATCATAAGCTTTGCCCTGACATTGATTTTAACGGTCAAATTCGTTGAGCTGCTGAGTGATGGTGAAAAATGAACTCTATTGGGGTTTTTTAACGATAGCAGTTTTTTACCTCTTTTCAAGGCTTTACGAAAAGAAAAAAGCCTTCTACCTGAATCCCGTCATGCTTTCAATAATCGCAATAGCATCTACATCTGACTGGAATTAAGTACGAGACCTACATAGAGAGTGCGAGAATTTTAAGTTTCTTTTTGGGGCCGGCAGTTGTGAGTTTAGCGGTTCCACTCTATAAGCAAAAGGAGATAATAAAGGCGTATTCAAAGCAAATTTTTGTAGGGATAGCCTTTGGTGGAACACTGGCAATTTTAAGCGCATTTTATGTTGCGAAGCTTTTAGGAGGTAGCGAGGAAGTCCTCTTAAGTATAACTCCAAAGAGCATTACAACTGCAATAGCCATTGGTGTCAGTGAGAAAATAGGGGGCAGCCCTAACGGCAGTTCTAGTTATATTAACGGGGATATTTGGAAACGCTATAGGGATTGAGATGCTAAACGCTTTCAAGATAAAGAATAGAGTAGCCAGAGAACTCGCAATGGAAGTTACCTCTCATGGGTTGGGAACTGCCAGGATAATACTGAATGATGAGCTCTCAGGTGCTGTTAGCAGTCTCGCAATGGCACTAAACGGTGTTTTCACTTCCCTGATTCTCCCCTATCTCATCGAGCTCCTCCAGTAGATGCTCGCTCACCCTGAGCTTATCTTGAGTATCCAGGAACAGGACAAAGTCGTTCTTTGCTATCCTATCTTCTATCGGGGCATTATCAACGAGGAAGGCTATAACTTCTGCAGTTGTGTATGGAACCTTTACCCCGACTTCGTCAGCTTTCTTAAAAAGCCTGTCTGGGACCATAAATATATCTTCACCTTTTTTAACCTCAATGGCAACTTTAGAGTTTATCTGCTCCCAGAGCAGAAGGGTATTTTTGGCTTTTTCAATTTTCTCCAATGCACGCTTTTCGAGAATACTTATGTTTGCCCTGCTGGTGCCCAAAATCTCAGCAATCTCACTTTGCTTTAATCCCTTAGCTCTCAAACGCAGTATTCTGATCTGCTGTTCGGTGAGGAAAGTCTTCATTTTAAACACCATAGTTTAACTTGACTTCAGAGGTTAAAAGACTTTTGATTATCTCCTTGCTAAGACGAGTTCTATCTTAAGGTCATCCTCTCTGGCCTCTACATTGACCCAGAAATGCTCGTAATCATTTAGATCTGCCAAAACTTCAGGAGTGCTTTTTAAGCGGGAGTAGATGTAGCTCACAAACTGCTCATGGAACTCCGGATCATAATACATGGCAAAATTCGGAAAGCTCATGATCCATCTCTTTCCAGAGGAATACCCTATGAGCCTATCATTTTTCAAGTTTTCATCTTTTTTCAGGTTTGGAAATTCGCTCTTTATCACCTCCATCAGTCCAAGTGCTAGTCTGTTGGCATCAAAGTTTGTGAAGGCATAGTTATCTTTTAGAAAATCCGAAGGATAGAGGATTCCGATTTTTTCGACCTTTGTTTCGTTACTCCACAAAACCCGATAGAGAGTGGCATTTGAGATCGCCTTCCCCTCAACCTTCTTCCAGTGTAGGTAATAACTCCCCAAATCCATGACAGGAGGCTTCTGATCTAGAACAAAGAACTTTCCATTAATCTTTACCAAAGCGGTAGCGTGACCCATTTTGTCGTTTTCAAAATTTATTTCAAGGGTATAGACTTCACTATAGTTCATTGCAAACAGCAGAGCAAGTGTTAAAACTGTATAATCAGAGCATATTCCCTTTCCAAGGTTTATAGTTTCTGAAGGGCGCTGGATTTTTGATCCCCCGCTTATCTTTACTTTTCCCGTTGGATAAGTCGTTATCCTTGCCGGCGAAAGGGATGCTTTCTCAAAATCATATTCTATCATCTTCTCTTCCCACTCGAGGATTCTCCATGCATCTTCCTTCATGTTTTTCCCTTTTAGCTTATTCGCAATCGGAAGAAGAGCCTTTATTTCCTCTGCAGTTATTGTGCATTCTATGGCAGAGTCTAGGAAGTAATAATCAATCTCTCCACACGTTTCGGTTGGAGGTGATAATACCTTAGGATGGGAGATACACCCACTGGCCATGGAGAGGATAACCAGGATTATCGCGATTATCTTCGGGCGCATGATGTAGGATATCATAACCTACTTTTTACTTTTTTCTTTTTCAAGCCTCGTCCTTTAGGGCGGGATGGAGTGATGTTTCCGCAAAGTTGAATAAGATGGAAGAGAACACTTAAAGGGGAAACCGATGGAAGATCTGGAGAAGAAGGTGTTGGAGCTGCAGAAAAGGATTGAGTTTATTGAAGCTAGACTCGAGAGCCTGGACGTCCTTGAGGAGCGAATAAACTACATCGAACAGAACTTGAAAGAAATCCTCCAGGATGTGGAGCTTTTGATGATTGAGCTCCAGAATTTCAAGCAAACTCAAAGATTATAGAATTCTGGTGGTCCCGCGGCCCGGATTTGAACCGGGGACCTGCGGATCTACAGTCCGCCGCCACTCCCAGGCTAGGCTACCGCGGGACCCTACAGCCCAGCCCTCAATCACTACTCATCTTGAGGTGGTTTATAAATCTTTCTATGATACTCAGGATACTGTCAGGATAAGAAGAGAAAGTTAAGTTTAAGTTTCTGACACATTGCCGTGATTATTCTCTAATCTCGATTATTTCGGCTTTCTGATACTCGACTATCTTTTTTGGAC
>JAGGWM010000022.1 GCA_021157445.1 Thermococcus sp.
AAAACCGATTTGAGGATATTTCTTCAAAAGTTTAACTCTCTTTAGGAGTTATCCCCAATACTTTCGAAAAATTTTTATTTTATTTGGAAATTTTTCGGAAATGACGCCGATTTTTGACCACCAGTGGTTTATGAAGCTACATTCATGAATTTCTTTCCTGCGTCATGTGCTTTTTACATGCCCTATGATAAAAGATTAGCATAGTTGCTTTTTTGCAGATTTTAATGATTCATAACCCTCTTTAGCGAATATAATCGGTCTGAAAAACTTTATATGTTCAAAAAAGACAGAATGCCTTGCTTTTGTATCCCAAGTATATAGAACAAACCGCATGTACAAAAATGTACGGAGGGTTGAAAATGGAAAGATATGCCGGACAAAGCATTACAAAAGGAGAAGAGCGTTATAGGGAAGTAACGCCCGTTGCCATAATCTTGGGAGTTCTTTGGGGAGCATTTATGGCTGCAAGCTTTACCTACGCCGGAATGATAATGGGTTTCACATCTGGAGGTTCTGCAATAGCGGCAATTGTTGGTTGGGGGATTCTTAGAGGAATTTTAAAGAAAGGCACAGTAGTTGAAAATAACATAGTTCAAACAGTTGCTTCAGCCGTTAACATCTCCGTTTCTGGAGTGATTTTCACAATCCCAGCGCTCTACATAATGGGTCTTCACCAAGAGATAAACACAATGTACTTTTTCCTAGCTACTGCAGCTGGAGCAATTTTGGGTATAACATTCATAATCCCACTTAGAAAGCAGATGATCGAAATAGACAGACTTAGGTTCCCAACAGGAACCGCAGTTGCTACTATACTTAAGACTCCGGGAAGTGGAATAGAAAAGGCAAGGCTTTTATTCTTTGGTATGGCTCTTAGCGCACTGATTTATCTCATTCAACAGTTTCCACTCTTTGGGTTGCCACATGTTATCCCTGAAGTTGTGGACCTAGGAGCAGCACTTCATCTCCCAGAATGGGTCAACTTAACAATTGCCCTCTCACTCATGGTATTTGGTATGGGTTTGATTACAGGGAGAAATGGTCTAATAGTTCTCGCTGGTGGTGTGCTCTCTTACTACATTATAACTCCAGTGGTTAAGGCCTTGGGATGGATACCAGCCAATGTTCAAGGAAGTGCAATAAGCGATTATGTTTACAGCACAATGACAAGGCCTCTGGGCATAGGCATGCTCCTTGGAGGGTCAATAGCTGGTTTGATACTTTCTCTACCCGTCATTGCGGTGGCTATGAAAAGTCTTGCACAAGCAAGCAAGTTTAAAGACAAGAACGGAAACAATGAAGAGCTCCCAATCTATTACTTAATCGGGGGCGCTATATTTGCCTTTGTCTTGCTTTTAGTAACAGCTTACAAGCTTGGAAACCTGGGCCTGGGAAGAAGCCTCCTCACAGCACTCATCGGTGTCGCATGGATCTTCATTGCATCACTCCTCGTAGCAATGTCCACTGGAATGACTGACTGGAGTCCAGTTTCAGGTTTGTCTCTCGTCTCAGTTATGATACTTCTCTACTTAACCAACAAGAACGTCCCACTTACAATCCTGATGGGTGCAACAGTTGGTGTGGCCATTTCAGGAGCCGCGGACATGATGCAAGACCTCAAGACCGGACACATGGTAGGTGCGATTCCATCAAGGCAACAAAAGGTCGAGCTCTTAACCTCTTGGCTTGGGCCCATAATCGCACTAACGGTTGTTGGTCTTATTTGGAATGCTTATGGAATTGGAAACGACAAAGTTCCAGCTCCTCAGGCTATGGCTCTTAAGTCAATGGTAGAAGCAGTACTTGGTGGAAGTGTACCAATAGACAAGTTCATAGCAGGTGGGCTACTTGGGTTCCTTCTATCACTTAGCGGAGTTCCCGGACTTGGAGTTCTAGTAGGGCTCTCAATGTACCTTCCAATGCTTTACATAATCCCATATGGAATCGGCTGTGTTGTGAACGAGGTTGCAAAGAGAAAGAAGGGTTACGAATTCATCGTTGAGAAAGTCCTTCCATTTGCAGCAGGTTTGATGGTCGGGGAAGCCGCTATGACCCTACTCTTTGCAGTGCTCACTGTAGCTGGAGTACTACACCCATGAGGTGATAACAATGAAAAAATTTGTCGGAAATATAATGCTCACAGTCGGTTTAATCGGAGGAGCTATAACCTCAGCTAGGAACCCACCACTTTGGACGGCACTTGGAGGTAGTTTGGCTATCATGGCAGTTGGAATATTACTTAGAAGACAGGGAGAGAAAGAGGAGCTCCACCAAAGCGCTGCTCAGGGCAAAGGTGGAAAAGAAGAACTCAAGAGAACACTGGAGAACGCTATTGCAGAAATTGAAAAAATAATGGAGGAAAAAGAGAAGGACTTAGAAAAGGCAAGAGAGCACTTAGGAAAAATCCTTGAAACCTTAGAGACCTTCGCAGAGAAAGCCCAACCACTTAGGGTAAAAGGAATTAAGCTTTATGGAGAGGTTATGACAAGCTTCAGCAAGGCAGAGAGACATTTAAACAGAGCATGGAGCGCCTATGCTGACGGATACATTAGAGAAGGGGATACATACCTTGAATCAGGGTATGCTCAACTTAAAGAGACTTCAAAACTTTTAAGCTCCGAGAATTGACTTTTCTTTTCTTCTTTTTAAGGACAATTTACCAAAACAGGTGATTTTAGTAGGAGACAAAATGAAGAGGCCCCTTAAGCAGTTATTCATACAGCTACTGCTAATTCTGCTTAATCGAAAAATATAAAACACATAAATTACGTAACATATTTCGGTGGGAGCTTTGAAAAGACTCCTAATTTTAGGCTTAGTTTTCCTTATTTTAGTGAGTTCTTCCGCATGCATGCAAAGGGAACCGACTCCAAAGGCCATCATCGAGGAAATTGAGGATACTGATAAGTATATGTACTCCCTAAACTATACAGTAGTGGGTAGCTCCGGCACCAGTATGGTCCACTATCAAGGAGGTTTTAACTACGATAGGGAAGAGGCGTTTTGGGAATTAGCTGTTATCGAGGAAAGCGGTGATATTTTTTACAGCAATCTCACGATTCTCGGGGACTTTATGTATTTCTCATACGCCTGGGAAAGGAATAACAAGATAGTGGAAAAAGGCAAAGCAAACATGACGGTTCAGGAATACTTCAGGGAGCTAAGGAATGGATTAACTTATATAAACATAAAAAGTCCTGAGGAGTTAAAATATGAGATACTAAAAGGCTCAAATCTCGCAAGAAATCCCCTCTATTACATCAGAGATATACTTCAAAATGCGACGAACTTTGAAACTGCAGAGGGAGATGGTGTATATTTAGTTGTATTTAACTTCTCCAAGACCTATGAATCTCTAATGCCCGAGAACATCACCCAGCAACTGCGAGATTATTTTGAAACCATAAGACACGTGAGAATAATAAATGGTACTGCCTGGCTTTGGATTAAAGATAATCTCCCCATAAAGGGAAAAGTCGAAGGAGTTGAAATATTCAGGCTTTTAATAGAAAACGCAACCTTAACCAAGAAATTTTCGGCCAGGTTTGAAATTACATGTGACTATAAACGACCAGAATGGATTAGAGAGGTGATTGAATGAAGCAGACATTCTTTGTAGTTCTGATAATCTTAATTCTTTTTTCTGGATGTCTTACGTTTGAAAGAGCCCCTTCAATAGAAGAAGTTCTAAGAGCAATGGAAGAAGTAAATGAATACCAATATGAATTCTATTTTACAAATATCGGGATATCCGAATCGGAAACATTCACTCAACTTATGAGGGGAGGCATGAACCTAAAGAGACGTGAAGGGTTTGAGGAAATAGTGACTTATAACTTTGATGGAGAATTAATAGAAATCTACAGGACAGCTGTTTTTGATGGAAAATACTACCACCATCAACTTAGAAAAAACAAAGGAGAGATACTCGAGAACGTAACTGAAGAGAATCTGCTTGAATCTATTGTCTCTTCGGAAAATATTACTACTTTTATTGAGGGCCACTTTGCATGGTCACTCCACACTTTGTCGCTTTTTCTAAAGAACGGGAGCGTAGAGTTAATTGAAAAAGATGGCGACTTCTACGTTTTTAGAGTCAAATATAGTACGAAAACTTGGGGCGAATACTACGAGTACATTGGAAATTTAACAGGAATAATATGGGTAAATGACGCTCTTCCAATTAGAGTTTTCTTGAACATAACAACAATCACAATAGATCTGCACTCAAATATAACAAAAAGAGCAACTTCAATCGTTAGAGGGAATATAACATACTCCTATTCATCTCCGGAATGGCTTTAAAAAATAAGAGAGTCAAGCTAATCAACTTCCCGATTGGACGTGCTTGTATCCATGTTGAAAAACGGCATTGGGAAATTTTCTAAAAATATCGAATTCTAGCCAATAGCCTTTAAAAATCATGCTATCCTCAAGTTCTCAAGGCTTCTATGAAATATTATCATAGTTCTCACTTATAACTTAAAAGGTAGAAGGGAAAATCATCCCAGCTCCTTTATTCGTTTTTCAACTATGCTCCATATCTCTGGATATTTCTCCTTTA
>JAGGWM010000116.1 GCA_021157445.1 Thermococcus sp.
GCTTATCGAAGAAGCTTCGCCAATAGTTGGACTGCTGAACATGAAGCCTCCGGTAGGGGAGTGGTCATCATGGTGGGGAATGCCCGAAAAAGATCCTTGGGGGGAATTCGAGCTTAGAAACGATGCAGGAAAGCTCGACTTCGGCGGCGGCTCACCTTATCTTCTCGCAACAACCCTCTGGGGAGGCCTCGAGTTGATAAACGACATAGGTATCGAAAAAATTGAAAGACATAACACCAAGCTTGCGGGAAGGATTAGAGATGAAGCTCTAAGATTGGGCTTGAGCATTATTGGAAGTGAAAACTGGGAAAGTTCGGCAATAATTACAATAAAAACCGGTTTGAGTTACGAGAAGGAAGAAGGAATATACCAGCAAATGCTTGCCGATGGGATAAAGGTCAGCCACAGGGGAGCGCTAGGCCATTACGGGATAAGGGCTTCTCTTCACTTGTACAACGAAATGGATGATGTGGAGGCATTTTTGAATTCTCTTGTGGAGTCTCTTCCTAAACTTTGATCTCCTCGTATTTTTTCTTCATAAGCAGTGCATCGCCCTCTATATTGGGACTCTCACTTATGATGACCCCTTTGACCCTGAATTCCTTTAAAACTCTAAGCAAGTCCTCCCATTTCATGTCACTTTCTTGCAGGTTCAGATGATTCTTTTCGCCCTTTTCAGAGTAGTTTATTCCGCTTATGTGGATATGCATATTATCCAAGGCCTCTCTTCCAAGCTCCTTCTCAATCAAGGATAGCATCTCTCTCCATTCTTCGGTGCTGTTGTATCTCCCTTTGTTCCTTGCGTGGCAATGAGCAAAGTCTATGGCAGGTAAAACTCCTTCAACCTCTTGGCTTATCCGTATTAGCTCTTTGAGGCTTCCAAATTGGGTGGGTTTACCAGTTAGTTCTGGCCTTATCCACACGTCTATTCCCTTGTCCTGCAGAACCCTTACGATATCCTTTATCTCGCTCTTAATTTTCTCATAAACTTTCGAGGGATCCTGGTTTAAGTAATAACCTGCGTGAAATACCACGCTCCAGCCCCCAGCTTCGTACAAGCGTTCGGCACTCTGGATTATTCTCCTCTTACTTGCCTCAACTTTTGCCTTTTCTGTTGCGTTTAGGTTTATATAGTACGGTGCGTGTGCTGTGAGGAGAACATCGTTCTTTTGGGCAACATACTTTATTTTTTTGGCCATTTCGGGTTTTATATTAACTCTTCTTACAAATTCGAGCTCCATCGCATCTAAGCCAAGCTTTCTAACCTGCTCTATGCCCGTTATTGTTGAAGGTTTTGGGGTTGAAAGGGGAATCCCAGCTGTTCCAAACCTTAGTTTGTTAATCTTTATCATTTTCACCACCCAAAATTAGGTAGCCCTAAAAATATAAAAACTTTAACTCGTCTCGATTCTTTCTCCCAGAATGCGTTCAAGCTTTGAAATGCTCTTCTTAAGTTCTTCTTCCAGTTCTTCTATTTTTTTCTTAAATGATTTTATTTTTTCTTCCTTTTCGCGGATTTTTCTCTTCAACTCCTCGATTTCTCGTTTTTTGGCTTCTTCCTCTCTCACAATGCTCGAGAGTTCTTTTTCAATTTTTGCTAATTCTTCTTTCATGCTGACAAGTTCTTGAGATTCCTTTGCCAAACTTGTTTTAGCCCACTCCGCGGTTCTCTTGTATTTCTTATCAAGTTTGTTTTCAATTTTACTGAGTAGCTCTAGAAACTCTCCGGGATGATGAATAGCGCAGGCAGAATCTTTCGAGAATTCCCTTGCAATCCTATCCGGCAGCCTCATTCTTTTTATTGGTTTTTGGAGCTTGGAAATCTTTGAGCGGATATTGATTTCTTTCTGTGATATTTCTCTTTTGAGCTTCTCTTCAGATTCTCTGAGGGCTTTAAACTCTGGTTTGTCTTCGAGTTCTTTAATCTGCTTCTGAAGTTCCTCTAAATGTATCACCAGCTTTTCCTTTGAAAGTTCCTCCTCCTTTATGTGGTTCCTGAGATCTTCCAGTTCTTTTAGCAACTCTTTAATCTTTACATCTTCAATGTCTTTATTTATCTCCTCCAGATACGCGGAGTACTCTTTGGATAGAGCCTTTAAGAGGGCGTTTATTTCATATATTTCTCTCTCAAATACCAAGAGCAGATGTCGCCCGTGAGCAACATGGACTTTGGAAATCTCCGGCAGTATTTTTTCAACGTCCTCAATGCTCTCTATCTTCTGCAGCATGTTTCGGAGTGCGGTTATGTATCTCTCCCTCTCAACCTTCACAATTCTTGCCAGCTGGGAATCAACGTTCTTGGGTATCTCCTTCTTTTCAAGTCTCTCAAGATTTTTGAAAATTTTCAGGATAATCTCCTTAGAACTTTCTGTGTATTTTGCCTTTGTTCTTTGCCTTTGTTTTTTGATGTTTTCTTTTTTCCTTTCATACTCCCGAAGTGCTTCTCTCAGTCTCAACTTTCTCCCATCCTTTTACTTTATCCCTTAGATATATTCCCACAAGAGTTGCAATGGCTATGTCGACAATTGCTATGAGCCATTTCTTTAGGAACTCAATTGAATAGAAAGACAGTATTGAGAGTGCGTAGAGGGTGGTGACATCAATTGTTACCCACAGCGCCGGTAGCAGTAAAATGCCGCTTATATAGTACCAGATGTGATAGTCCTTCCTTAGATACGAATGGACAATTTTGCCTATCATTAAAACGCCAAGTGCAACGATAAATGGAGTATTTAGAGCATTTAGAAAGATAACCGCCCCTAGAAGCTCCGTTCCAGGGTATCTGCCTGTTAGCTGAAGCGCAATGCTCTCCAAGTTAAGGTAAGCATTTACCGCTCCAGCGAAGAGGACAAATATTGCTGCGATGGCAGAAACGAACTGTATAAACCCCTTGGTTAAGAGGTGGCCCAAAACTTCCCTTATTCGGAAGGCTTTTGCAAAGAAGTATCCCCCTATGAGAAAGAGTATCAACCCGGTAACGGTTGAGGAAATTATTGCAACACTCTGCTGGTATTTTATGGAAAGCAAACGGGCAATGCCGTAGACAAGCAATATCATCCCAGGGAGTCCAAAGAATATTTTCGCCGCTTCAGGATCACTTAAAATCTCCTTTAGATAGCGATACAATATGTAATAAGTAGTCTCGATGCTTTCGCTTTGTTTAACTACCACTCTGCGGGTGCTTATGATTGGAACTCTTGAAGTTATTATGGGAAATATCTGCTCATCTTCTGCCCCATCTGTCACTGGGATTACCCCATCAGCGGGGAAACTTTTGAGAACCTCTTCTAACTGTTTTTGCAGTTCTAAGTCGCTCTTAACTCCCACATCGGGGTGTCCCGTAATGAGGGCCACTCCAACATCTTCAAATTCTCCTTTTTCCTTGAGCTCATCATAGAGCTTTACTGCAGCGTACAAAACATTAGCATCGCTATCTTCGGGATCGGCCAAGCTGAGCTTTAGAGCTGCGTTTATACATGCATCTCTTCCGATAACAGGTCCTCTAACCCCCGCTTTTTTTCCAAAGTCGTCATCTCTGTCAATGGCGAGTACTAATACTTTAATCTTTATCCCCCCGAACCTTTTCAAGAACTGATTTTACCTTCTCTTCCATTTTTCTGTCCTTGTCCCGTCTATCGTCAATTCTTATCGTTGTTGAGACTCTTTTTGCACCCAGTGCAAACATTGCTTCGTGGGCCTCTTCAACTATCTTTAGCCCTTCTCTGAGAGTTGGAACCTCAATGATTGTGCCCATAGGAGTCAATTGATATTTTGCCCTCTTCTCCTCTAAAAGCTTTGCTACGTGAGCTACATATTTGCTTAAGCTCAGCTCTCCTAACGGGACAATGACAAACTCAATAATTACTCCCATTTTCGACACCTGGCTAAATTAGAATCGACGATTTTTTAAGCTTAACGGTGGAAAGCCTTATTTTGTTAGAGAGCAAGTGGTTATTGGTGAGGAACGTGTACAAGATAAAAGACGAGTGGGGAGAATTCTTGGTGAGATTAGCCAGAAAAGCCATAGAAGAATACCTAAAGTCTGGTAAGGAAATAGAGCCCCCTGAAAATACTCCTCCAGAACTCTGGGAGAAAATGGGTGTTTTTGTAACCCTCAACAGATCAAATGTTCCCCCTACGCAAGCATTAAGGGGATGCATAGGTTTTCCATATCCAATATATCCTTTAGTCAAGGCGACTATAAAGGTTGCAATTTATGCAGCCGTCGATGACCCGCGCTTTCCTCCAGTAGAGCTAGATGAGCTAAACGACTTGCAGATAGAGGTTAGCGTTCTAACACCTCCGGAACCCATAGAAGGCCCTCCTCACGAAAGGCCTAAAAAAATAAAGGTTGGAAGAGATGGACTCATAGTTAAAAAGGGCATTTATAGTGGTCTCTTGCTTCCTCAAGTTCCTATTGAATGGGGTTGGGATGAAGAGGAATTTTTAAGCGAAACATGCTGGAAAGCGGGTCTCCCACCTGATTGCTGGTTAGATGGGGATACAGAGGTTTATCGTTTTACTGCAGAGATTTTTGAAGAAGAGCATCCTAATGGGCCCGTTAAGCGAAAGCCTCTATATTAGCCAAAACTCTCCTTTTTTGGTAGATTTTTCTCCCATGTTTTGGAAGGTAATGACCAATTACCTAAATACGTTGGCTTCCAAATTATTAAAAAGGATTTATGGAAGGTGCTGATATTGAAAAAGTTAATAACTCTTAGTATTATATTTTTGTTTCTGGCTAGCTTGGAAGGTTTTGCAACTAGTCAGTCTCTAACAAAAGATGCAGAACAAGAAGCCCTTGCTATTTTAACCGAAGATTCCAAAGATGCCCTCATAAGTGCTACCTTTGAAGGAGGGGATGGGCAAGTTTACATATCTACTGTTGAAGCTCTAGGATTTCCAACAGATGGAGACTCTTATGTGATTTTAAGTTCAGGGATTGCTAGCGAGGCGGTAGATGGGAGTATCGGATCAACGGGAGGAATCTCAATTCCTAATGGACATCCAGTGTTTGGAACCGAAATAAACGATGTAGCAACTTTAACAATTAAACTAAAAGTTCCCAGCAATGCCGAAACTTTGTCCTTTAAGTGGCTTTTTGGTTCAAATGAGATTCCAGACTATGTGGACGAATATAGAGACTTTTTTAGAGCATATGTAATCTTGCCAGATGGCTCCACTAAAGACATGGCTCTTTTGCCTAATGGAAATATACCGTATGTGGGGGACGGAATTCAGAACTATACAGCCCCAGATCCAACTGTCAATATTAATGAAGTTACATCAACATATACAGCAACCTTGGATGTGAGCAAGTATAGAGGAAAACAAATAACCCTTGTATTCCAAATAGCTGATGAAGGGGACGATAGTGTGGATACCTTTGCGTTTATTGACGAGTTAAAATTTGTTAGAGGAGGTAAAGGGAAGGCTGACAGAAGAAGTTACATAATGATGATTCAGATCTGGAGCAAGTACTTTTTCAATGAATATGACCAGTTTGTAGCTCTTTATGCAAAAGCGGAAGAAATTGGAGTTAGCAATGAAACTTTAGAAAAGGCCTTGGAATTGCATCTTAATGCAACTGAACAGATGCTTTATGCTTGGCATACCGATGATCTTGAGAGTATAAGGATAAAGATTTGGAAAC
>JAGGWM010000001.1 GCA_021157445.1 Thermococcus sp.
GTAGACCTTGATGATGTTAGAACTAGAATAGAGCAGATAGTTGGTAGAGGCGAACCTAAGGCCAAGCCAATAGACCTGCCACTCAGCCCGAGGGCCAAGAGAGTGCTTGACCTTGCTATGAGGGAAGCAAGAAACATGGGAGTTAATTATGTAGGGACAGAGCATATGCTCTTAGGCCTTATTTCTGAGGGGGAAGGGATAGCTTCTCAGATTTTGCAATCTTTAGGGTTAGATCTTCAGAAGGTTAGAGCAGAGGTAAAAACCGTCTTATCCAATGTGGAACAAGGAGAAGATGGAGAATACAGGGAAGCTGGTGAGTTGCAGCAGAAAGGTTCTAGCCGCTCTAAAACGCCCACTCTTGATCAGCTGGGAATAGACCTTACAGAGATGGCTCAGAGGGGGGAACTTGACCCAGTTGTGGGCAGGGTTAAGGAAATCCAGAGGTTAATACAGATTCTTTCTAGGCGTAAAAAGAATAACCCCGTTCTCATTGGAGACCCAGGGGTTGGTAAAACGGCCATAGTGGAAGGATTGGCCCAAAAGGTTGTATCTGGTGATGTTCCGGAGGTGCTTAAAGGAAAGCGAGTAATGCAGTTGAACGTGGGCAACCTTGTAGCTGGTACTAAATACAGGGGAGAATTTGAGGAGAGAATGAGAAAGCTTGTCAAGGAGCTTAGAGAAAGCCGAGATGTGGTTCTCTTTATAGATGAGATACATACCATTGTTGGTGCTGGAGGCGCTGAAGGAGCAGTAGATGCTGCCAATATTTTAAAACCGAGCCTCGCGAGAGGAGAATTTCAGGTTATAGGGGCTACAACTCTTGAGGAATATCGTAAACATATCGAAAAGGATCCTGCTTTAGAAAGAAGATTCCAGCCTGTTCAAGTTGATGAACCTTCAGTCGAGGATTCAATAAAGATACTAGAGGGACTTAGAGACAGATATGAAGCTCATCATAGAGCAAAGATAACTGATGAGGCTTTGGTAGCTGCGGCAAAGCTCTCTGAGAGGTACATAACAGAGCGCTTTTTGCCGGATAAGGCTATAGATTTAATTGATGAGGCGGCAGCTCGTGCCAGATTGAATACCATGGAACTCCCAGAGGACATAAGACAGTTGGAGAAAGAGCTTGAAGGCCTACGGAAAGAAAAAGAAGCAGCTGTAGCTTCCCAAGAGTTTGAGAAAGCCGCACATATTCGCGACAGGGAAAGGCAGCTTTCTAAAGTAATAGAAGCAAAAAGGCAGGAGTGGCAAGTTAGAAGGAATAATGAGGAGCCAGTGGTAGATGAGGAACAAATTGCTCAAATAGTCTCGGAGTGGACAGGAATTCCAGTTAAGCAGCTTACGGAAGAGGAGTCTACTCGTCTGCTGAGAATGGAAGAAGAAATACACAAGAGAATGGTGAATCAGTGCGAGGCGGTTAACGCTGTTGCTAGGGCAATTCGTAGGGCCAGAAGCGGGCTTAAGGATCCTAAGCGCCCTATAGGCAGTTTTCTTTTCCTTGGTCCAACAGGTGTAGGCAAAACCGAACTTGCTCGATCCGTAGCCGAATTTTTGTTCGGCAGCGATGACGCTATGGTTCGCTTTGACATGAGTGAGTACATGGAACGGCACGAAGTGGCTAAGTTAATCGGTGCTCCTCCTGGATATGTAGGGTATGAAGAAGGAGGAAAACTTACGGAGGCTATAAGGAGAAGGCCTTATTCGGTTGTCTTGTTTGATGAAATAGAAAAAGCTCATCCGGATGTTTTTAATGTTCTTCTTCAGATATTGGAGGATGGCAGACTTACTGATGGCCAGGGGCATACAGTGGATTTCAGAAACTGCGTTATAGTGATGACCAGCAATGTAGGAGCTCAAGATCTCATGAGGGGTCGTTCTCTTGGGTTTAGCGCTTCTGAGGAGCAGACTTTCGATATAAGCAAGATGAAAAGCTCCATTATGGAAGCTTTACGTAAGACATTCCGTCCCGAATTTCTGAACAGGGTGGACGATATTATAATATTTAAGCCCTTAGGGCGGGAAGAGCTGTTGCAAATATTGGACATAATGTTGAAGGAAGTCTCCAGCAGGCTAAAGGAACAAGGGATAGAGGTCGTAATTCCACAGGAAACTAAGGAGTTTCTTTTGGAACAAGGATATGATCCCAAGTATGGTGCAAGGCCCTTGAGGCGGACTCTACAGCGTATGGTTGAAGACACGTTGGCTGATATGTTGTTAGAAGGGAAAATTGCAAAGGGGACGAAAATAGAGATATCAGTAGTAGATGGAGAGCTTGAGTTTAAAAGCTCAAATTAGTAATGTTTTTTGGAGTTAGTTTTGGTATACTCATTTGATAAAGAGTAAAAATTTAATAGGTGTCTTTAGAAAGAAGGTGGAAATATGTATGGTATGGATTTTTTCTGGATATTTATGTTGTTCTTTTTTGTATTTCCCATGATAAAGCAATGGAACCTTGAGAGAATGAGGGTGGCAGCTCTAAGAACTCTTGAGAAGAAAAGGGGAAGCCGTGTAATAACCTTGATACATAGACAGGAAAGTGTTGGGTTTTTGGGTATGTTTGCCAGGAATTTTATCAACATAGAGGATTCAGAGGAGATATTGAGGGCGATAAGAATGACATCGGAGGATACTCCTATAGATCTTATAATACATACACCTGGCGGTTTGCTGCTAGCGGCTGAGCAGATTGCTGCGGCACTTAACAAACATCCAGCTAAGGTAACAGTTTTTGTCCCCCATTATGCTA
>JAGGWM010000054.1 GCA_021157445.1 Thermococcus sp.
ATAGTGCATCTCCTCGAACGCTTTGGTAGTTGGGAAAACGTGGAAGAGTTCCAAGAGGTCTTTGACCAAGGAGTAGAAATATTCCAGATAGAAACGCTAAATCCTCATTTCCACGAGGACAAGGGACAGGAACATGTAAAAGAGATGGTACTGCTGTCTCTAACCACAATATATCACTCGAAGCTTGCATCAGAAAGGCTAAAGAGAAGGATTTTAGAAGACCTAAAAATGCACGGAATTATAAAGGAAAATGAAGAGCCACCAAAACCAATGGTCATGAGGCCAATAAAGGATATAGACATTGAAAAGTGGATGAAGACACTTGAGTCAAACCAAGAAACCCTCCTGAGGTTCGATCTATGAAGATAATCCTTCTGGATCTAGACAAAACCCTAATTGGAGAGGATTACTCCCCAGAACCTGCAAAGAAGATCGTGAACTTCCTGAAGGAGAAAGGCTTCAGGATAATATTTAACTCCTCAAAGACAAAGACAGAGCAGGAGTACTATCGAAGGGCCCTTAACGTTACAGATCCCTTCATAGTCGAAAATGGGAGTGCAATTTACATTCCAAAGGGCTACTTCAACTTTGATTTTCCCCACAGTAGGGAAGAGGGGCATTATTATGTCATCGAGCTGGGGACGAGATATGAAATCATAAGAAAAGTTCTGGACGAGATAGGAGAACATTTTGGACTGAAATACTACGGAAATTCAACTATTGAAGAGATTATCGAATTTACTGCCCTTCCAAAAGAGCTTGCAGAATTTGCCATGAAGAGAGAATACTCAGAGACAATCTTCAAATGGGAAAGAGAGGGATTTCAAAAGTATATAGAGCAGAGAAATCTCAAAATCACAAAGGGCAGTAGATTCTATACCGTTACCGGAGACACGAATAAAGGAAAAGCGGCAAAAATGCTCATAGGCTTATACTCAAAGATCGAAAAAGTAGAAAGCTATGCAGTGGGAGACGGAGAGAACGATATTCCAATGCTCGAAGTTGTTGACCATCCCTTTGCCATAAATCTTCCATACAAAAGGGCTAAGAATATAAAGACAATAAAAGAACTTATGGAGGTGATAGGATGAAGACAATTATCCTCGCTGGAGGAAAGGGTACGAGATTGTGGCCATTAAGTAGAGAGTTAATGCCAAAGCAGTTTATAAGAATCTTCGACAGTGCATCTCTCTTCCAAAAGACCGTTGAAAGAGCATTAAAATTTTCAAAGCCCAGGGAGATATTCATCGTTACAAACAGGGAGTACAAGTTTAGAGTTCTAGATGATTTAAAGGAACTTGGCATAGATATCCCAGAGGAGAATATCCTGCTTGAGCCCGTTGGAAAAAACACTTTGCCTGCTATTTTCTGGGGAATGAAAGTCATAGAAGAGAACTATGGGAAGTCAAAGGTGGCTGTTCTTCCATCAGATCACTTAATAGAGGTTAATGAGGATTATATAAGAGCCTTTGAAAATGCGGAGAAGCTTGCGGATAATTATTTCATAACCTTTGGCATTAAACCCACAAAGCCTCACACCGGCTATGGCTACATAAAACCGGGAGAAAAACTTGAGGGCGGATACAAAGTTGAGGAGTTCAAAGAAAAACCGGATTACGAGACCGCAAAGCGTTATGTGGAGGAAGGCTACTACTGGAACAGCGGCATGTTCCTTTTCGATAGCTCGCTGTTCATTGAGGAAGTAAAAAATGTCGCCTCCGAGGTTTACAGTGCCTTTAAAGAGGCAAAGAGCATAGAAGAAGCTTACGAAAAAGTTCCGGAAATTTCTGTAGACTACGGTGTCATGGAGAAAACTGACAAAGCAGCCGTAGTGCCTTTAAACACTTACTGGAACGACTTGGGAAGTTTTGATGCAATATACGAAGCCTTTGAAAAAGATGAAAATGGAAACGCCGTCAGAATAAGCGGATTCAAAGGAGATTACATAAACGTGGATTCAAGAGAGAACCTGGTAATAACGGAGAGATTGACCGCAACGGTGGGAGTAGAAGACCTGGTGATAATAGACACCGGCGATGCCCTGTTAGTAGCTAAGAAAGGTGAAACTCAAAAGGTCAAGGAGGTTTACAAAAAGTTAGTAGAAAAAGGGGATGAAAGAGCCCTAGTACACAGGACTGCATATAGACCTTGGGGAGCTTACACAGTTCTTGAAGAGGGAGAAAGATACAAGATAAAGCGCTTGACAGTCTTGCCTGGTAAAAGATTATCCCTTCAAAGGCATTATCATCGTTCAGAGCATTGGGTTGTTGTTAAGGGAACTGCAAAGGTTAAG
Organism: Thermococcus sp.; assembly: GCA_021157445.1. Lineage (GTDB taxonomy): Archaea > Methanobacteriota_B > Thermococci > Thermococcales > Thermococcaceae > Thermococcus_A. The sequence goes on from JAGGWM010000054.1 coordinate 2,294, forward strand.
ATCGGAGAGAAAGAGCTCCTGCTAAGGCCGGGAGAGAGCACTTTTATTCCCGCAGGAGTCATCCATAGGCTTGAGAATCCAGGAAAAGTTGTTCTTGAGGTCATAGAAACCCAGATCGGCGAATACCTCGGTGAAGATGACATTGAGAGATTTCAGGACGACTTCGGGAGAGGCTAATATGAGGTGATGAAAATGGGCAAGATATTCGGAACGTTTGGAGTTAGAGGAATCGCAAATGAAAAGATAACCCCAGAATTTGCACTCAAAATGGGAATGGCATTTGGAACGCTCTTAAAAAGAGAGCAACCAGATAAAGAGCTCTGGGTTGTCGTGGGAAGGGACACAAGAGTTAGCGGCGAGATGCTCAAAAATGCACTGATAAGCGGTCTTTTAAGTGTTGGAATTAACGTTATAGACGTGGGGATAGCACCAACTCCAGCGATCCAGTTCGCATGCAGGTATTTCAAAGTCGATGGAGGGGCTGTAATAACTGCAAGCCACAATCCACCAGAATACAACGGAATAAAGCTTCTTGAGCCAAATGGTCTGGGCCTTAAGAAAGAAAGAGAGGCTATAGTGGAAGAGCTCTTCTTTAAAGAAGATTTCTACAGAGCCAGATGGGATGAGATAGGCCAGTTAGTGGAGAGGGATATAATAAGACCCTATATAGATGCAATAAAGGCTAAGGTGGATGTTAAGGCAATAAGAAAGAGAAAGCCCTTTGTTGTGGTAGATACATCAAACGGTGCAGGTTCTCTGGTGCTCCCATATCTCCTAAGAGAACTGGGCTGCAAAGTTGTCAGCGTAAATGCCCATCCAGATGGCCACTTCCCCGCAAGAAACCCCGAGCCGAACGAGGAGAACCTTCAAGGATTTATGAAGATCGTGAAAGTCCTTGGAGCGGACTTTGGAATAGCCCAAGATGGCGATGCAGATC
>JAGGWM010000180.1 GCA_021157445.1 Thermococcus sp.
ATAATCAAAGTAACCTCTTTTTGTGTTTGGGTGGATGTAGAACTTTCAGAGGCAGAGGAACTTGGGGTTTGTGTTCCTCCACCAATACAACCAGTGGCTACTACTGCTCCTGCTAGAATAAAAAACAGAATCAGACTACCAATTTTCTTTCCCATACGTTATCCCTCCATTTAGCCAAACGTGATTCTATTATACTTGCATTAACTACTATATTAATTTTTTGTTCAAATTTTCACTAAGTTTAATTTTTATTAATAAGTGAATTCACGATATAGGAAAATTTTGATGTATATGTTGCTATTTCAATATAAAATAAATTAAGATAAAATACACTGCTATATTCCCTGATGATCACATCAGCTTTTCAGAATAAAACTTTCATAGATTTCCTTTGAAATCCGGCTTATCATCTCCTCACCGATGGATATGTATGGCTGTTCCTCATACTCCAATCCATTGATGAATACCACCAAAATGTAGTCTCCTTTTGGACTAAACACAATCCCGGCATCATTCACAACACTAGGCATGGTTCCTGTTTTATGGGCAACCTTAACCTTAAATGGTAAGTACCTTTTTATCCTAGCTTCTCCAGTTTCACAATTTTTCATTATCTCAATTATCTCCATGCATGCTTCGGGGGTTAAGATTTTCTTCCAATACAACATTTCAAATATTTTCACCATATCTTTCGGTGTCGTTACATCATTTTCCTCAAAATCCCTTTCCCACTTTCCACCTTTGTTTATCTTCCCCTCTTCAAAATTCTTCTTAGCCTCTTCAATGTTCTCGGCTCCTGTTATCGAAAGAAGTATCTCATTTGTACTCAGAGCTACTCTGCTGTTTTTTAAACCCAGATTTTCTATGGTTGCATTTATGTTACCCTTTCCCAACATTTTCATTATTATATCAGTTGCTGTATTGTCGCTCAGAGTCATCATGAGCTTTGCTAGGTCTCTAATTGTGGGATTTAAGCCCTCCTGAAGGTGCTGGAGGACACCAGATCCCAGCGTTTTATCTGTTTCTCTGAGGAGGTAACGCTCATCTAGGTTTATCTTGCCTTCCAAAGCTTGACGATAGAGTTCTATTATCACGAAAACCTTAAATACACTTGCCGTTAAAAATTTCCTGTCTCCATTGATGTAGAACTCTTCTCCACTTTTTAGATCCTTAAAGCCCACTCCGACTATTCCCCCAAAATTTTCAAGGATTTTCTCAATTCTGGACTTGATATCTTCAACCATCCAAATTGCCTCCTTAAAGCTCTAAATTTATCAGGGAAGGACAGACTCATACATTTTGAGTTTTTCCTTAACAAGAGGTCTAAGTTCCTCTTTTGTCTGTTCAGGATGATAACATGCAACATAATGATTCTTTTTCACTTCTACCAATTCCGGCTCACTCTTCTTACACTCGTTGCCTGCAAACGGGCATCTTAAGTGGAAGCGACATCCAGAGGGTGGATTAATGGGACTTGGAACCTCTCCATGCAATACCACCTGCTCGGATGTTCTTTTTTCAGGGTGCAGGGCAGGAGTTGAAAGTAATAGATATGCCGTATAGGGATGGTATATCTCTCCCCTTCTGAAGTCTTTGATGTTAAAAATCTCCACAATTTTGCCCAGATACATTATCCCGATCCTATCACTTATATACTGAAGCACTGAGATATCATGGGAAATAAATAGATATGTGAGGCCAAGCTCCAGTTGAAGCCTGACAAGTAAATTGAGGATCTGTGCCTGAACCGATATATCAAGTGCAGATGTAGGCTCGTCAAGCAAAACAAAATCAGGGTGTGTTATGATTGCTCTTGCAATGCTAACCCTCTGCTGCTGGCCACCGCTGAGTTCATGAGGATACCGTATAAGATGTTCTTCGGTAAGTCCAACAGCCTCAAGCATATCGATTATGCGTTCTCTTTTTTCATTTTCATCTTTAACCAGTTTGTGAATATCCAACGGCCTTTTTAGGATGTCATATATAGTCATTCTTGGATTCAATGATGATTTGGGATCCTGGAACACAATACCCATTCTTCTTCTTAAGGTTCTCAGCTGTTTTTTGTCCATGGAGAGCAAATCTATCCCATCAAAGTAAATCTCACCTTGGGTAGGTTCAAGAAGTCTTAAAAGCAATCTCCCCAGAGTGCTTTTTCCGCATCCACTTTCTCCAGCAAGGCCAAATGTTTCTCCCTTCTTTATTTCAAGATCCACACCATCGACGGCATGCACAAAGAGATTCCGAGAGCCAAATAAACCCGATTTAACCGGGAAATATTTTTTGAGATTTTTGGTTTCTATCAAACTACTCATTTCTCGTCCCTCCAACTTTGTAGCAGGCTACAAAATGACCAGGCTCAACTTCCTTGATCTCTGGTTTTCCCCCGGTACATCTCTCATCAGCAAAGGGACATCTTGGATGAAATCTACAGCCTGGAGGAGGTGTTAAGAGGTTTGGAACTCTTCCGAGAATATTTTCGAGTTCTCTCTCGGTCTTATGTCCCTTTGGAAGTGCCCTCATTAAACTTCTCGTATATGGATGGAGAGGATTGTCAAATACCTCCTTAACAGGAGCAACCTCAACGATCTGCCCTGCATACATGACCGCAACTCTGTCAGCTATTTCAGCAACAACTCCCGGATTGTGGGTTATCAGCAGAATAGTTGTGTTAAAGTTCCGTTTGAGTTCTAGCATTAAATTCATTATCTGTGCTTGAATTGTAACATCCAGAGCTGTTGTGGGTTCATCAGCTATCAAAAGGGAAGGATTGCTGGAGAGCATCATAGCTACCATAACCCTCTGTCTCATGCCACCGCTGAGCTCAAAAGGATATGATTTTGCTCTGCTCTCAGCATCCGGAATTCTGACAATTTTAAGGAGATTAACTATTTCCTCGAATATCGACTTTCTTGTTGGAAGTTTGTGAATCTTAAACATCTCCTCCATCTGATTGCTAACAGTAAATACCGGATTTAGGGAGGTTAAGGGATCCTGGAAAATCATTCCAATTTCTTTCCCCCTTATTTTCCTCATTTCAGATTCCGGAAGTTCGAGAAGGTTTTTTCCCTTATAGATAATCTTGCCTCTGACAGTGGCATTTTTAGGCAACAGACGCATTATTGCCTTTGAGATCGTTGATTTTCCACATCCCGTCTCTCCAATGAGTGCAAGCACTTCCCCCTCTTTCACCTCGAGGGTAACTCCATCTATAGCCTTCACAAGCCCACGTTCTGTTTTAAAATCTACGTAAAGATCCTCAATTTTGAGAATCACTCCCATTCATCCCACCCTCTCTGGCTGTACTGCATCTCTTAGACCATCACCAACAAAGTTAAAACCGAGAACTGTGAGCATTATTGCCAATCCCGGAAATATCGAGTACCATGGAGCCAGTGTTAAATATCTTCTTGCTGTGGCAATTGTTAAACCCCAGTCTGGACTTGGGGGCTGGGCTCCTAGACCAAGGAAACTTAGAGAGGAAGCCGTTATTATTGCTGATGGAATATTATAGGTGATTAAAACGAGTATGGACGATAGGACGTTGGGAAATATATACGAAACCAGTATCCTTAGGTCACTTTCTCCTATTGATCTCGCTGCTTCGACGAAGAGTTCCTCCTTAACTGAGAGAGTCTCCGCTCTGACCACCCTTGCATATGATGCCCACCCCACCAAAGCTATTGCTATCATTGCGTTTATAAGTCCAGGACCAAGAATAACCACTATTGCCAGTGCCAGTATAAGAGCAGGAAATGACCATACTATATCAACGGTCCTCATTATAATTTCATCAACCCATCCCCCAAAATATCCGGAGATTAATCCAAGAGTAACCCCTATTGTTGCTGAAATTGCCACAACAACTATACCTACTAGTAAGGCCGTTCTCGAGCCATAGAGAACTCTTGAAAAGAGATCTCTACCAAATTCATCCGTTCCAAAAAGATATTTTGAAGAAGGAGGTTGCAATCTATCTTTTAGATGTTGTTCATCAGGTGAATAGGGGGCTAATACTGGGGCAAATATTGCTATAAGCACTATTACAATGATTATTCCAAGACCGACCAAAGCAAGCTTATTCCTCTTGAACCTCAACCAAGTGAGATACCATGTACTTTCCGATCTAACCTTTTTCATATTAACATTGCTTTCAACCATACCTATCACCCCATGGCTCTAATCCTTGGATCAATTATGGTGTATGTTATATCCGCAAGGAAGTTAGCAATTACCGTTAGGGTACCTATTATTAGAACAATAGCCTGAACTACAGGATAATCCCTTTGGAAAATCGCAGTTATCAATAGGCTCCCCATTCCGGGCCACGCAAATACCGTCTCAGTCACAACCGCTCCTCCAAATAGCCATGGGATTTGGAGAAACATGTAAGTAATAAGAGGTATCATGGCATTTCTTAGGGCATGTTTGTATATAACCAAGGTATCAGGGAGTCCTTTAGCTTTTGCTGTTGTTATGTAATCCTTTTCAAGTACATCCAGCATGTTTGCTCTTGTTAATCTTGCTATGACTGCTATCTGGGGCAAGCCTAAAGTAAATGCTGGCAAAATTAGATTTTTCCAAGTCCCAGGACCAGAAATTGGTAGAATTCCTAATTTAACCCCAAATATTAACATGAGCATTAAACCCAACCAGAAATAGGGCATTGACATGAAGAAAACGGCTAAGGTTGTTATTCCATAATCAATTAATGAATGCTTCTTAGTTGCGGAGATTATACCAAAGGATATACCAAATATCCAGGCTAAAATCCATGCTGTTCCTGTTAATTTAAGCGTGAAACTCAGCCTGCCTTTAATCAACTCACTAACTGGAACATTTGCGACTAACGAAGTTCCGAAGTCTCCATGAGCAAGTTTTACCATCCAGCTGATATACTGAACATAAAGAGGCCTATCGAGTCCAAGTTGGTGCCTAAGTTGAGCAAGCTGCTGAGGAGTTGCAAAATCTCCCAAGATGTACCTTGCCGGATCTCCTGGAATCAAGTGCAGCAGTGAAAAACTGAATACAGAGACTACAAAAATAGGAAGGAGTAAAGAAAAAAACTTTCTAATTATGAGCTGTTTTTTCATTACAGCCCCTCCATGCTTCATCATTTCAATTTAGCATCATCAAGGTAGATACCTTGGGTGTATGAATTAACTTTGATTCCTTCTACTATGTCATTCCGATATGCGATGAATACTTTTCTTGCGTACAGGGGCACCATTGGAGCACCATCTGTTAATATTTTCTCCGCTTCTTCTATGTATTTCTCTCTTTCTGTGGGATCTACAGTGGTTCCCATTTTTTCTAACGCCTCGTCAAGATCTGATCTGTAGAAGAACATTCTCTTAACACCTTTTGTGGAATGGAACATGTAAA
>JAGGWM010000155.1 GCA_021157445.1 Thermococcus sp.
AGCAAGGAGAAGTAATTATTCTTTTTTGTTGCTGTGTCACCATAATGCAGATCCAGACTCTCTGGGTAGTGCCATTGCTTTTTCGAGATATCTCACCAGTATAGGTTTAAAGAGTCGAATAGGCGTTTCTCAAAGCGTTTCATCCTATGCAAAGCGCCTCCTTCACTTTGCCCAGGTGGAGAGGAATCCATATGTTTTGGAAGACGTTGTTGTAATTTTTGATACCTCTTCTCTTGAACAGCTGGAGCCCGTTAAAGTTCCTGAGGACAAGTATATCATCCTTATCGACCATCACATCGAAAAGGAGAATCCAATAAGAGCCGACATAAAGATCGTTGACTCCTCAAGAACTTCCACTGCAGAAATTGTGTGGGAACTTTTGGAGTACTTTGGTTTTTATGATGAAGTTTCTGCCAGGGTTCTTTTAGCAGGAATACTTACAGATACTGCTAATTTTAGATACGCGAACTCAAAAACATTCAAAACAGTGTCTAAAATCCTGGAAAAGTTCGATATTCAAATGGGGGAAATATACAATTTGGTTGCTCCAGTTACTGATGAAAACATAGACCAGGCAAAGAGAATGGCCATATTAAAAGCGTGTCAGAGGATGGAAATCAAAAAAGTCGGCAGTTATATAATAGCCCTTTCAAAGGTCTCCGCCTATGAGTCCTTAGCTTGCAAGGTTTTCCTTCAGCTTGGAGCCGATGTTGCGATTGTCGGAAGCGATAAGAAGGGGGTCAGAATTTCCGCAAGGGCAAAAGAAAGCTTGGTTAAGAAGGGTCTTCACTTAGGCAGGCTTATGGAGAAAGTTGGCCCTATTATAGACGGCTCTGGCGGAGGACATTCAGGAGCGGCGGGTGCGAATGGAAAGAGAAATCTTGAGGAGGCCGTTAAGTTTTTAGTGAAAGAAATTGAAATGTTTCTAAAGAAGTTGGGGTGATTTAATGTCCAGATGCCCCATATGCGGGAGAACCATTAAATGGGAAGACTTAATAGAACAGATGCTCATCCTCGATAATTTTCGGGAGCTGCTTAAAGATAAAAGCGCATTCCTATCGGCCTTAGAGGGCTTCGCATTCAAATGTCCTGAGTGCGGTGAGGAATTTTATGGGAGGAATCTTAATCTCAGAGAGGCCGAAAAAGTTTTTGATCTCATAAATGAATTTAACGGTTCAATTGACTACATCAACAATAGGGTCAGACTTAAGCTCACTAATCTTCTGGCTTTGGATTTAATGCTTGAAGAATGGGATAAGAGGGTTAAAGGCGCTCGGTGATATTTATGATGGAAGATATTTCTGACCTTCTACAAAAAGGGGACTTTTCAAGTGCACTGGAGCTTGCCCTTCGAATTGAAGATCCCTTCTCAAGGCTCGAAGCCCTCTCTTACATTTATCAATATGTGGAGGAGAGCGAGTACAGGGAGGCAGTACTGGGGAGAATGCTCGAAATAATTGACTCCTTCGAGGGGCTTTTGGAAAAGGCAAGGGCATTGGCGTTAATTGGATACACTCTTACTATCACTGGTGACAAAAAAGGCGAATACTTCTTCAAAAAGGCTCACCAGGTTGTTAGGACTATTGACTATTCCCTATGGAAAGCTGAGGGCTATGGCTACCTTGCGTACTATATGGCGTTTGCGGGGAAGCTTAGTGATGCCTTTTATTATTATAATATAGCATATGAGACAGCTCAAAACTCTTCCGAACCCTATTCGAAAGTTCTATCATTTCTATACCGCTTAGCCCAGCAGATTCTGGAAAGCGCTGAAAAGATGCACTCCTTTGAAGCTAAGGAATTCTATGAACTTGCTGCAGAGATTTATGAAGATATAAAGCGACATTTAAGTGCCCAAGAACTAAAAAAGAAGGCATCATTAATAGAGATGGCACTTGAAAAAGGTAGCAAGCTCGTTTCTGAGTTCCTTGAGAGAAGGGATGTTGACAATGCAGTGTTTGTGATCAAATATCTGCCAGATGAAGAAAAAGTCTTGGCGCTCTTGGAGATAGCGTACTGGCTCTTCCTTCACGACAAAAGAGGTCTGGCAAAGAGCATTGTTGAAGACGCATTTAGAATGGCTGCAGAGAGAAAAATAAAGCCGAACGACGAAAAGCTGGAGGAAATTGCACTGAAATTCCTGAAAATAGGGCAAATCGAGGAGGCTTTAACTGTAGGGGCGATAATTTCGGATGAGGGAATAGCATCCAGAGTTTTTGAAAAGATTGCTTTAACTTATGCAAAAAGAGGTGAGAAGCTCAAGGCAATTACGGTTGCCGAGGCAATTTCGGACGAAAATATTAAGAGAGATGTTTTAAAAGCGATTGAAGGTGGGAGAGATGTGGGACACGAGTAAGGATTACCGGCTACTGGTAGCTGAGAAAGCAACCGAGCTGTTCTTGAAAACCATTGAGGGCGCTAAATTCAAGGGCAAGTGGGACAAAAAGAAAGCAATAAAGCTGGCAAAAGAAATGATTCCAGAGCTTCAGGCGTTACGCTACTCATATTTAGAGCCTCAAGAGTTAATTGAGACACCCCAGATGAAGGAGCTGAAGGAAAAAGCCTTGGGAATAATCGAAGCACTAGGAGGTGAAGACTGGTACATCAAGTTTCTTGAACTTGCTGATAAAAGTGAAAGGGAAAAGGTTGAGGAAAGTATTGCGAAGGTTCGCTTTTTCTTGAACACAATTCTTAACCTCGATAAGAGGCTGGCCTTAGGTAAGATAAACGATCCTGTCATTGCTGTGGACATAAAAGTGGGGGAGATTATGAGTGCTGGCAAAC
>JAGGWM010000120.1 GCA_021157445.1 Thermococcus sp.
GGTTCCGTATCTATGCGTTCCTACTATGAAGACTCTTCCATTTTCGGGCTGAATTAGGCAGTAATCTTCTTTCTTCCAAGTGCTTTTATAAATAATCCCGTTAAATTCCATGGTATCTCTTGTAAAGATCGCATTAACAAACTTAGCTGCAGCTTTTCCAAGAACAATCTGGAGATTAGGCGTTTCATTGGAGAACACTTCCCTTGCTATGCTCTCATCGATGGAAGTTGCAGTTATGAATGGTTTAAACGTGAAGAAATGAACCCCCTGAGAGTCTGCAACTACAGCATTTAGCCCAGAAACCGCAGTATGTTTGACATCAGTGGTATAACTCCCCAAAACCCCGTTTTCTGAAATGAAATACACCCTATTAGGAGTCACGGCGAGAGCCAAGGGATCTGATGTCTCGAGGGATGTGATATTCCCATCAAGCTTGAATCTCCGGATAAGTGTGCCGTTAAGGGAATAGAACTCCACATTGTTGTCTATTCCAACGAGTAAATTATTGGCGAAAAATTTGATGTTGAGGTATTTAGCTGAGGGGGTCTTGAATATTGTACCATTGCATAGACACTCATGTATTGATGTCACGTTGGGCGTAAGTTGCATTCTCCAGAGTTCTTTGGAATCTTTCAGTAGGATTAAAGTCCCGTTTTCAAGTGCCAAAGCAACAAAATCTTTATATGCATCGAGGCTTTTGATTGATACACAAGGAGGCAGGCTAATTACCTTCTCAACTCTCCCATTTTTAACGACATAGAGGTCATTTCTACCAAGATAAACTGTGTTGCCAGTAACGGCAATGGCGTTAACGGAAAATGAAATGTTTGCAGACCATATTATACCCTCTTTACCAAGGAGATGGAGCTTAGATATGCCCATGGGGTCAAGATCGTAAACTGCAAGGTATTTTTCTGAATCTGTAAACCATGGAGGGTTTTTGAGTGAAATATTATATGAGTGGATTGTGGAGTTTTCATCAATCCATACTGCTCTATCCTTGGTTAGGGATACAAGACATCCATCAGAAAAGCCAATCCAGAGAGGCGTTACGTTATATTCCAAAAGAACTTCACCCCTTTCGTCAAGAATGTAGAGCTTGTCAGAGGCAACTGCAACGAGATTTTCGTTTACTGCAATAGAGTTGGCATTAAGTTGAATGCTCCACAACGGATTGGTTGCCAGCAGAGCTAAGATGAATAAAGGGAAAGGGAGGGGCAGCATCTGTTGTCCCTCCTACCCCGTTATTGGAACTATGTCTAACTTTTCCATTACATTGTCAATTGGATTGTATACTGAGTATTCTTTTTGAGGATCGTATGCCCACAGCAGTCCATATAACTCAACGTATTGATATACATACCCCCGCCACCAATAGAATGTGGGAGATCCACTATCACCTGCCGCTGCCTCCATAGTGGTAAGAACTTGATTATCTACTCCTGCAAACTCTCCTTTTTGTTCTATCGTTCCACCAGTTAATCCGGTCGTTCTTCCACTCTTTAAAACAGCAGAACCAACGTATTGGTATTGGGAGGCTTTGAACCCCTTAATAGTGTAGTATGGATAAATCTTGGGGCTAACATCTACTGTTGTTCTTATCCATGCCATATCTCCTTGAGAGGGGGAGCAAAGTTTGACCTCAACATTCCCAATATAATAACTTGGATCGGAAGTATCTGGCTGATATGCCGGAGCTCCTTCCTCTGTACAATGGCCCGCGGTAACCATTCCAGCTATCCCGTTTCTCTTCGCTGGAAAACCTAATGTGCAATAATTATGACTAGGAACTTGGAACTGTATTCCGCCCATTAAAGGTCGTACTGGCTCATACCTAGAGAGAGATTGCGTTAACTGGTAATCTTTTTCTAAATTTAGTGGCTTTAAGTCAATTTTCTCCACAATTACAGCGTCCTTTGGTATTTCCAAGGTGGAAAGATGCTCACTAAGTACCGTTAACTTTTCAGGGGATACATCCCTTAGCCCTATTATTAGTCGATTTTTAGAGTTCTCGGCGCTTAGCCATGTAACTTCAAGCTCTCTAATTCTAAAAAGTTCTTTTGCCTTTTCTTTCCACTTTACTAACTGGTCAAAGCTGTATCTTCCCTTAAGGAATACTATGTTTACTTTTCCTCTGTATTTTCCTAATGCTTGTTTGATTTTCTCCTTATCTTTTTCGTCCTTCATGTACACAAAGATTAATCCCCTCTCTTCGTTAATAAACATCCCTCCGTAAGAAGGTAGATTTGTGGATAATTTCCCATGAAGTTCATTAATTCCCACCAAATCAGTCAAATCCCTTGCAGCTTGGTGTAGAATCTTGACATCAGGCTTTTTGAATAATCCATACGGCATTTCCTTGAAGGCAAATCCATCAAAACTCTCAGCTTTTTCAGGTTCTTGGCAATACCACCAAACTTTGGGCTCACTCTTCTCAACCCACTGCCCATTCTCAAAAACCCAATAACTCACAAGCTGACAAGCCTTGTCCTTATCACTGTTGCCACTTCCCGCACTACCGAAAGATCCCAAAACTAACAAACCAAGTAACAAAACACTAAGCAACTTCAATCGCATTACCATCACCAACGGAAGTTTTTATAGATATTATGTCTATTAGGTTATTTAAATTTTTTGATTTGTTATAATAAAATTAGTTTTGAAAAAAGTAAGCATTAAAAAGGCTCTAATTTCAAAATACATGAAATTAAAAATCAAAAACTTTGAAAAGTAATAAAGACGCTGGCAGTATTCTGATTAATGGATAATTTCTCACTAGCATGTTAAGTCTTTGGAGGATTACCTTTAAAGTTCCAACGATTCCTTACCCTTAAACTCGTCTTGAAAAGACGTCTTTCTCAAAATCTATGAGCAATCTCTCCAAATAACCGAACTCATGTTGATTGAGGAGTATCTAAGAAATCCTAAGAGACTTGATAGGCAAGGGTCATAATAGGTAGTTAAGTTAGGTAGTAACTAATTTGCAGTTGCAGTGACAAATATTAAGTTATTATTTTCAGCCCATTTAATCCTGCTAGTGGATTGAACAAACCGTTGATGCTATTCTCTGCATAAAATTCGCAACAGATTCTGAATTATTAGTGTGTGCCCCCCTATTGTAGAGCTCCTCTAAATACCGCTCTGCGTGGTTGAAACCATTGAATTGACCTATTGAATAAATAACTCCCGAGCCGTCGAGTTTAGCAATAGAGGGAGTAATAGACTTAAGATAGAGCTTAAGAACCACACCGAAACCTGACAAGTGGAAAAATAAGTTGCAAACGTTCTCGTCTTCGGTAAAAAGATTACTTGATTAGTTTTGGGTAACCTTATTATATATCCTCTTATCCCATTTTAATGGGGATGAAAAAATGCTTCCGGGAAAGGTTCCTCCAGAGCTGCTTGAGAAAATTGTCTTTAACCTTCTAGGAGTTCAGGACGAGAGGGTGATAGTAAAATCCGGTGTAGGGATTGATGCAGCTGCAATCGACTTTGGAGAAAAAGTTCTCGTTGCTTCCAGCGACCCTATAACGGGGGCAGAGAAGCACATAGGCTTTTATGCAATAAATGTGAATGCAAACGATGTTGCAACATTTGGGGCCAGACCAAGATGGTTTCTCGCTACAATCCTACTCCCTGAGAACGCTGATGAGAGCCTCCTTAAGGAAATAATGGAGGACATACACAAAAGCGCTGAAAAACTTGGCATTTCAATAGTTGGCGGCCATACAGAAGTGACTATTGGGCTAAATAGACCGATAGTTATCGGGACAATGCTTGGTGAGGTTGAAAAAGAAAAACTGGTGAGGTCAAACGGCTCAAGGGCTGGAGATGCCATAATCCTAACCAAAGGGGCAGGAATTGAAGGAACCTCAATTATAGCAAGCGAAAA
>JAGGWM010000146.1 GCA_021157445.1 Thermococcus sp.
TAGGAGAAGAAGAGGTCGCTTGTAGTTTTGGGAGGTAAGGTTTCCACTTTAAACCCAAATCTTGAGTAGAATTCTTCAACATGCTCTTTCACTGCTTTCAGAACGTCTTTTTCAACTTCTTTCACTATCAGCGGGAGTAGAGCTATTCTCACCCCTCACCCTCCAAAAAAGAGCTTAAGAATTCCAAGCCCTCTTCAAGAAATTGCAGGTATTCTTCCATATTCCTAAAGGCTATCTCATCGTTGAGGAGATCATAATTGTAAATCAGAACTTCCCTTAACTGAATCAGAAAATCAAACTTCTCTTTCAGCTCATCCCCGATAATTTTCTCCTTATGCAGGTTCTCAATTATTTCGCGATAGCTCACCGCCTCAAGCCCTAAGCTGGAGGAGATTTCATTAAGAGCATCAAGAAGGTTCTGAATTGCAAATTCAATTTGCTTGTATATTCCATCTTTGGCAAGGCCCATCTTTGAAAATCTTTCCTGGGTTTTGGGTAGTGAGGCTCTTATGATCTGAATGCTTTTCTCTATGAGCTTCGTTTTATACTCAACCTCTTCTTTCCTCACACACAACACCAAGAATAATTAGGGAATAAGAAAAGATAAGGTTTTTTATGGAGTTAATTCCATGGGTTTGAGCTCTTCAAGCAGGTGTTTTGCAAGCTTTATTGCATTATCAACGTCTCTTGCATCGGCAAGTTCGACCTGTGAGTGCATGTATTTTATTGGAATCGAGAGGACAGCCGTTGCTACTCCTTCGCGGTTTATCTGCATGATGTTTGCGTCAGTTCCAGTTGGTCTTGGGCTCGGCTCTACCTGGAGAGGTATCTCATATTTCTTGGCCACCTCGTCTGCAAATGCTCTAACCTTTGGATTTATGTTTGGTCCGACGTCCATTACAGGACCTTTTCCAAGCTCTGGCACTATCTTGCCCTTGTCTCCGGGCTGTTTGGCAAAGGTAACGTCCATCGCTATTCCAATCTCGGGATCAATGGCATAGCTCGCTACTCTGGCTCCCCTTAGTCCGACTTCCTCTTGGACGCTTGCCACAAAGTATATATCTGCTTGGTGCTCTTCCAAAGCTCTTGCCGCTTCTATCATGGCGTAAAGGCATATCCTATCGTCCAGGTATGGGGATGCAAAGCGGTTTTCGTTAAGTCTCGTAAAAGCGGGAGCAAATTCCGCTATGGTTCCTACCTTCACACCCATTTTCTCTGCCTCTTCCTTTGAGTCCGCTCCGATGTCGATAACTATTGTGTCCCAATCGGCGGCTTTGGTTCTCTCCTCGGGCTTGACTAAATGAGGCGGGATGTGTCCAACTACACCGTATATTTCTCCTTTTTCTCCAAAGATCCTTACCCTCTGTGCTACAAGCGTTCTTGGATCAACGCCCCCAACTCTAACAACATGTAGATAACCTTTTTCGTCTATGTGGTTCACCATAAGCCCTATTTTGTCCATGTGGGCAGCTATCATCACCTTTGGCTTGTCACCTTTCTTATGGGCAATGACGTTTCCAAGCTTGTCAACTTTAATTTCATCCACATAATCCTTCAAAGCTTCGATTACAACATCTCTGATTCCCATGAACTCGTATCCAGAAACCCCTGGAGCCTCGATAACCTTTTGCATAAGCTTCCAATCAACCATTCCAATCCCTCCATTTAGATGCTTATCTTAATGAGGCATTGAAGCTTAAAAATTTTTCCAAAGAAAAAAGATGATTCAAAGAATTGCCTGAAGAAAGGCTTCCTCCCCGGGTTCAAGCTTGTCTATCTCCCATATTATTCTGCCGTCTTCTATTGTTATCTTCCCCTTTGTTGCCCTTGCATCGACGGCGTTTATTGCTTTTTCATACCTGAAGTTGTGAAGCTCTCTTACCCTTGGGGCTCTAACCTTTACAAAATAGTATTTGTCAAGCTGTTCTTCAAATTTGAGGGGCCTGAAAAGGGCCAAATAAGAAGTGCTCCCAAAGATTACTGCGGAGAGAACCAGGATTATGGGTAAGTTTCCATAGTCTTTCGGCTTTACTGGCTGAATTGGTGTTGTCTGGTTTATGGGGGTGGAAGTTGTTTGGGGTGGGGTTTTAGTTTCCGGTTTTTTGGGTTCTTTAACAGTTATTATTGCCTCAGCTCCCAGATACCTATCGCTTTCGGCCTTTAGAGAAATGCTACCAAACCCGGTTTCGTTTAAATTTATCAATGCTGTCCCGTTTTCGTCTGTTACCCCATATGTCTTCCCAATTGGTCCTATGGCTTCTATGCTCACGTTTCCTATGCCTTTTCCTGCTGAGTCCCTAACGTAGACTAAAAGCGTTTCGTTTCTCTGCTCATAATCCATGAAAAGCTTTTTAACTTCAACAAATGTCTCAACTATCTTTCCATCGAGATTCAGGGTTATGTGGTAAGTTCCGGGCTCTTTTGCCTCAATAAAAGCCATTCCGTAGGAATTCGTTTTCAGCTCGGTACCCTCTATTGTCACTGGTATTCCCTCTATTCCGTTTCCTTTTTCATCTAAGACTCTTACATATATTATGCCTTTCTCGAATTTGGTCTCATATCTCAACTTCCTTTGGTAGACCTCAAAGCTCTTTGCGATGGTTTTTGATATTCCTCCAAATCTTGCTCTCATAACAACCGTGTATTTTCCCACGTCTGGCCTCGGAAGAAATATTAAGTACTCCCACCTGTTTTTTGGATATTCGGGGTAAAGAAAGATGTTATGAATAGACTTCTCCGCGATTGAGGTGTTTCCTTTATAAATTTCATAAGAAACGTCTCCGAAAATTATCCCGTTGGACGAGGAAGAAACCTTGAGCGTTATGGCAACATCTTCCCCAAGGAGGTACCTATCCTTTACATCGACGTCAATTGAATAGCCCACCTTTGTGAGGACTCTTAGAGAGATGGGAACTTCAACGAGCACCGCTCCTACCCTTGCAACCACCTTGAGATCATAAGCTCCAGCTTTGGGGTTTTCAATATATATTGGCAGTGTTTTTTCAACTTTTTCTCCAGGTTCCAGCTTTTTTATGACATCTTGACTGTAGAGGACGCCTTCAATGAGTGGTCCCGAGATGTAGATGCTTATATTCTCTGCAGTTTCATTACCAATATTGCTCAGTGTAACTGGAACTAGGATTGTCTCTCCGGGCTTTGCTTCAAAGCTCTTTTGAGCAACCTCAAGTAACAGAGAAGGCTGGGCACTCACTTCTAAAACAGAGAGCAAAAAAAGGATTGTTATCAAAACAGCCTTTTTATTCACTCCCAATCACCTCGATTAGAGACTTTTGCTTACCGAGGATTTCATCAAAGGTCTTAGCCTTATGTTTTGCTATCTGAAGGGTTATTCTATAATTTTTCCCGCTCTTTTTTAGCTTTTCAACCTCAAAAAAATACCATCCGTTGTTTATGAATTTAATCGCAATGATCCCCTTTCCCCCAAAGGTGCTTGCAAAGCTTTTTACCTTTTCAACCTCATCCTCACTTAAATAGATTTTATCATTTTTCGTGGTTTTGACTTCAATGCAAAGGTAAAGCTTACCGTTTCCCGCAACTATATCGACTTTTTTGCTTCCGGCTGATCTCAAAACTGCAAACCCCTCTTTTTCCAGCATCTTTATGAGCTCTCTTTCAGCACTGGCACCTTTTCGGTATCTCATTAGCGTTCCACCACATACCTTTTAGGGTGTTAAAGTTTATAAGTTGTTTTACCCAGCCATTACTGGTGGTAATCATGGTGGTTTACGAGCTAAATGGAAAGAAGCCTAAAATTCACGAAACCGCTTTTGTGGATGAGAACGCTTACATAATCGGAGACGTCGTCTTGGAGGAGAAAACGAGTGTTTGGCCTTCGGCAGTGTTGAGGGGGGACATAGAGCAGATATACGTAGGCAAGGGTTCCAACATTCAGGACAATGTTAGCATTCACACTTCTCATGGGATGCCCACGATAATAGGGGAATACGTTACAATAGGTCACAATGCCGTTGTCCACGGAGCAAAGATTGGAAATTACGTTATTGTAGGAATGGGGGCTGTGGTTCTGGATGGGGCTAAAATTGGAAATCACGTTATTATAGGCGCTGGAGCTCTAATACCTCCGGGGAAGGAGATTCCAGATTACAGCCTTGTTGTAGGTGTCCCGGGCAAAGTTGTGAGGCAGCTCAGTGAAGAGGAAATAGAGATGACAAAGAAAAATGCTGAAGTTTATATTGAGCTTGCCGAAATGCATATTGCGAAGAGAAAGAGGATTGAGTGAATAAAGATGCTCTACAGAATTGTTTCCAAAATTCCTCATATTTTATTCAAACCCGCTTATGACCTATATGAGTCTTATCTCTTTGAAAAGGTCAAATCTCAGCCGGAGAAAATACCTAAACATGTGGCAATTATAATGGACGGTAACAGAAGGTGGGCAAGGCTTTTGGACAAGCCTCCCTGGTATGGCCACCTTTTTGGCTCCAGAAAACTGGAGGAAATACTTGAATGGTGTAGGGAATTGGGCATAAGAACCCTGACAGTTTACGCTTTCTCAACTGAGAACTTTAAGAGGAGCAAGGAAGAGGTAAAGATGCTCATGGATCTCTTTGAAAAGAAGTTTAAGGAGCTTCTTCATGACGAAAGGGTGCACAAGTACGGCATGAGGGTTAATGTTCTTGGCAGAAAAGAGCTGTTGCCAAAGAACGTGAGAGAGGCGGCGGAAGAAGCAGAGAAAGTTACGAGAAAGTACAATAACTTTACTCTAAACATCGCCGTTGCATATGGTGGAAGAAGCGAGATTGTCGATGCCGTGAAGAGAATTGTTGAAGACGTCCAAGCCGGAAAGTTAAGCAAAAATGAAATAAACGAGGAACTTTTGAAGAGGTATCTCTATGTGCCCAACATGTCTGATCCGGATATAGTTATAAGAACGGGCGGGGAGGTAAGGATAAGCAATTTCCTTCTTTATCAGATTGCCTATAGTGAGCTTTTCTTCGTTGATGTCTATTTTCCTGAATTCAGAAAGATTGACTTTTTGAGGATAATACGGGAATACCAAAAACGGCACAGAAGGTTCGGAAAGTAGTTATGGAAAGATTTATAACTGGACTTTTGAAGTGAATGATGAGCTGACGATCAATGTTTTAGGTGGTGCGATATGGGAAAAAGGGAAGAGATGATTAAGGCGATCAAGCAATTGATGACTCAACCGGAGAGAATTAGAAATATGGGTATTGCCGCTCACATTGACCATGGTAAGACGACCCTTAGCGATAACCTGCTGGCTGGAGCGGGGATGATTAGTGAAGAGCTCGCAGGAAAGCAGCTTGTGCTTGACTTCGATGAGCAGGAGCAGGCTAGAGGTATCACCATTAACGCCGCTAACGTTTCAATGATCCACGAGTATGAGGGAGAAAAGTACCTCATCAATCTCATTGACACCCCGGGTCACGTTGACTTCGGTGGTGACGTCACAAGAGCCATGAGAGCAATTGACGGTGCAATTATAGTAGTTGATGCTGTTGAAGGTGTCATGCCCCAGACCGAGACAGTTCTTAGACAAGCCCTTAGGGAGTACGTCAAGCCAGTTCTTTTCATAAACAAGGTTGACAGGCTTATTAAGGAGCTCAAGCTTACCCCACAGCAGATGCAGGAGAGGTTCGTTAAGGTAATTACCGATGTAAACCGCTTGATTAGGAGATATGCTCCTCCAGAGTTTAGGGACAAGTGGCTTGTCAAAGTCGAAGACGGTAGCGTCGCCTTTGGTAGTGCCTACTACAACTGGGCATTGAGCGTTCCATACATGAGAAAGACAGGAGTCTCATTCAAAGACATCATCGACCTTACAAACGCTGGCGATTTGAAGACCCTTAGAAAGAAGGCCCCACTTCACGTAGTTGTTTTGGACATGGTAGTTAGGCACCTTCCAAACCCACTGCAGGCCCAGAAATACAGGATTCCTCACCTTTGGAGGGGAGACATCGAGAGCGAGATTGGGCAAGCAATGCTCAACTGTGATCCAAATGGAAAGATGGCAATGGTCGTTACAAAGATCATCATTGACAAGCACGCTGGTGAAGTTGCGACGGGTAGAGTTTGGAGCGGTACTGTGAAGACGGGTCAAGAGGTCTACCTAATCACCGCAAAGAGAAAAGCGAGAATACAGCAAGTTGGTATCTATATGGGGCCCGAGAGAATTAACATGGAAGCCGTTCCAGCTGGTAACATAGTTGCTGTAACAGGTTTGAGAGATGCAATGGCTGGTGAAACAGTTAGCGAAGAGCAAATTGAGCCATTCGAAGCCCTACACTACACAAGCGAGCCGGTAGTTACAGTTGCTATTGAAGCCAAGAATGTGAAGGACTTACCAAGGCTTATTGAAGCCCTTAGACAGCTCGCTAAGGAAGATCCAACACTCCACGTTAAGATCGATGAAGAGACTGGGCAGCACTTGCTC
>JAGGWM010000031.1 GCA_021157445.1 Thermococcus sp.
CTCAACGCAAGTGATGAGAGAACTTTCGGGAAAATAGAGCGTTATCTTAACACTGCATATACAATGGAGGTCTTTGGAAGGAGAAGAAAGCTGATCTTCCTTGATGAAGCTGATGCTCTAACTCAAGACGCTCAACAAGCTCTGAGAAGAACAATGGAGATGTTCTCAAACAACGTCCGCTTCATCTTAAGCTGTAACTACAGTAGCAAGATCATCGAGCCGATACAGTCTAGATGTGCAATCTTCCGCTTTAGGCCGCTAAAAGATGAGGATGTTGCAAAGAGATTGAAATATATAGCTGAAACCGAGGGGCTCGAGCTGACTGAGGAGGGTCTTCAAGCGATACTTTATGTGGCGGAGGGAGATTTAAGGAGAGCAATAAACGTTCTACAGGCGGCAGCGGCCCTTGATACCAAGATAACAGATGAGAACGTGTTTTTAGTTGCAAGCAGGGCTAGGCCAGAAGACGTTAGGGAAATGATGCTCCTAGCGTTGGAAGGGAACTTCCTCAAGGCTAGGGAGAAGCTCAGAGAAATTCTTCTTAAACAAGGATTAAGCGGAGAGGATGTCCTCATACAGATGCACAAAGAGGTGTTTAACCTTCCAATAAGCGAACCAAAGAAGGTTGCCTTAGCAGATAAAATCGGAGAGTACAATTTCAGGCTTGTTGAAGGAGCAAATGAAATGATTCAGCTTGAAGCGTTGCTCGCCCAGTTTACTCTGCTTGGCAAGGATTAGGTGAGCCCAAATGCTGCCATGGGTTGAAAAGTATAGACCAAAAAGGCTTGTGGACATAGTAAATCAGGAAAAGGCATTGGAAAAGGTTAAGGCATGGGTTGAAAGCTGGTTTCATGGAATCCCCAAGAAAAAAGCCCTCCTCCTTGCCGGCCCCCCCGGTAGCGGAAAGACCACGACCGTCTATGCACTGGCCAATGAGTATAAGTTTGAAGTAATTGAACTCAACGCAAGTGATGAGAGAACTTTTGGGAAAATAGAGCGTTATCTTAACGCTGCATATACAATGGATGTCTTTGGAAGGAGAAGAAAGCTGATCTTCCTTGATGAAGCCGATAACATAGAGCCTTCGGGAGCAAAGGAGATAGCAAAGCTCATAGACAGGGCCAGGAATCCTATAATAATGTCCGCCAACAGGTACTGGGAAGTGCCTTTGGAAATAAGAAATAAAGCGGAAATCGTGGAATACAAGCGTTTAGGCCAGAGGGATATTTTAAAGGCGCTCTTTAGGATTGTAAAAGCAGAGGGTGTTTTTGTTCCTAAGGAAGTTCTAGTGGAAATTGCAAAAAGGGCTAGAGGAGACTTGAGAGCTGCAATAAATGATCTCCAAAATCTCGTAAGTGGTGGGACGGAAGATGCCGAGCTTGTTCTGGCGTATAGAGATGTTGAAAAATCTATCTTTGAAGCCCTTGGAATGATATTTGCTTCAGACAATGCAAAAAGGGCAAAAATGGCCCTTATGAACCTTGACAACACCCCAGACGAGGTTCTTCTTTGGATTGAGGAAAACATTCCCTATGTGTACTACAAGCCAGAGGATATTGCGAGGGCGTATGAGGCCATAAGCAGGGCGGATATATACTTGGGGAGGGCAACAAGAACAGGAAACTACGGGCTGTGGAAGTATGCAATAGACATGATGACTGCAGGAGTTGCTGTTTCGGGAGTAAAGAAAAAGGGATTTATACGCTTTTATCCTCCAAAAACTCTTAAAATGCTTCGAGATACTAAGGAAGAGCGCTCTATCAGGGAGTCTATAGTTAGGAAAATAATGAAGGAGATGCACATGAGCAAGCTTGAGGCCATTGAAACAATGCAGATATTTGAGGCCATATTTGCTAACAACCCAGATGTTGCCGCCCATATAGCGGTTTTCTTGGATCTTGGCGACAAGGAGATTGAGTTTCTTACCGGGGATAAAGAAAAGGCAGCAAAGATCAAAGGGAAGATGCTATCTATCCATAGAAAACTAAAGGAAACGAAAACAGAGCTTGAAGTGAGAATTGAAGAAATTAAAGCCGAGAGTGTGGAAGAAGCTATCGAAGAAGAATCAGAGGAGGGAAAAGAAGAGGAGGAGATTAAGGAAGTTGAGGAGAAAGAGCAGCCTGCAAAGGAGGAAAAGGGAAAGAAGGCCAAACAGGCGACTCTCTTTGATTTCATAAAAAGTAAGTCTAGGAAATCTTAATGTCCGCGCAGACCTTAAAGACGTGGGGCTTGTAGTCCGAAACCTTCTTTATTTTTACCTCGCATTCCTTACCGAGCTTTCTGCACTCATTGGGGATTCTTTCTTTAAAGTTCTTGAGCTTATTCTTGTGAACAAAATTGTAGTAATGAACCCATTTTTCAGCTTTTTCAATCGCTAGTCTGAGTGCATCCACGCCTTTTGGGGTTGGGCTTATAACCCTGTCAAAAGTCCCAAGTTTGGGCACAACCTCAAATACATCCCCTTGAATAACCCTTATGCTACCCTTAAGCTTTTTCCTGTTCATTTCTATGTTCTCAAGGCCGAGCTTTACTGCGTATTCGTTTAATTCCACGGCGGTTATTTCTGCGGCTTTATATCTAGCAATTACAAGTGCATATGGCAAAATGCCGGCAAACATGAGGAGGATCTTTTCTCCATCATTCACGAGCTGGGCTAGTCTATAGCGTTCTCCTTTCATTCGGGGGTTGAAAAAGACCTTACTTAAGTCAACCTTAATATCTACGCCGTTCTCCTTGTGCACCGTCGTGAGTCTTCTTTCCCCCCATATTATTGAATATTCCCTTATTCTGAAAGTGCCCCTGTGGAACCCTTTTTTAGCTATTACCTTTAGAAACGGGTGCACCTTGAGCAAGGCGTCAACTATATCCCTTTCTCTGTGCTCTATCTCAGGAGGGATTTGAATTACGGCAATATCTCCTATAACGTCATAACGCCTGAGAAAGTTTAGTTCCTCTTCTGTGAACTTCTCCTTCAAAATGCTCTCAAGGTTCTTGTAAATCTGTCTTTCTGGCCTAAGAGGGAGTTCAACATCCACAACCTCGAATCCCAGACTTTGGGCTTTCTTTGAATCTTTTATGGGTAGAAGAATGTATTCTTCATTTCTTTTTGGTCTTCTCTTCCCATCATAAATCCCTTCTTGCTTAAGAATTTTCTTTGCCTTCTCTGCTTCAATTTTCTTTACTCTGACTGCCGGCATGGTTCTCTCCCTCTAACAATGCCGCGAACAATTTTTGGGAAATTTCCTTGATGAGTTCCTCCTCCCTCTTCTCCTGAAACTCTTTCAGGAGTATGGTTTCCTGGTTCCCGTCTAGAACATTTGGCGGGAGGTAAAGAATAAGCATCGACTCATTGGAGATCGCATAATCCTTGAGTGAGAACAAAAACTTTGCAACTGAAGAAAAGTCATTGTAGAGAATGAGATATTCAACTCCTTCAAAATACACGATTGCCCTCCCGCCTCTCTCCCTCAAAAACGCGAGAATAGCATCCTGAATCACGTGGAGCTTTGTAGGATCTCCTATATCTTCCCCTTCCACTCTGCTTAGCCATATGAATTTATCCGGCTCCAGCTGGTACTTTTTCGTCCATAACTCCTTTTGGGTTCTGCTTACAACAAGCAGTCCGCTTGAATGCCTCGACAGAAATGCCAGCCCATTGGAACTTGCCGGCTTTTTAAACACGTACGCTCCGGTTATTGGTAAAATCGGGACTTTTTCGCGATATTGTTTTGGCTTTGCTTCTTGGGAGCTTAGAACTCTGAGGTAATATATAACGGAGGAAACCAAAAGCATGTAGGAGAGGGTATAGAAACCCGCCATGATAAACCATAATTTGGTTTCAGTTAGAGAATCGATCACAACTCCAATTGAGCCTGCGGTAAAAAAGGAAACAGAAATTAGAAAGTTCTTAGCCAGGTTTTTCCCGGATTCTTGAATATTTTTGTAATAATTAAAAGCTCTCATACTGAGGAGTACCCCTACTATTACAAGGGCAACCCCTGCTAGAACTCCTGGGAAGTCCAGGTGCATTGTTTCACCATCGCATGATATCTCCAGCATATTTAAATGATTTTTCATTTCCAGTATGGCTCCCTCATAAGAATGGCCCTTTTGAAAATTTCGATAAGTTCCTCATCGGAAGCGTTGTTTCTTATTGGGGTTATAATGTCTATCAAGTCATCCCTTCTCAAGAGGCAGGTTTTTAAATGGCCCGTTGAAGTAAGCCTTATCCTGGTACAGTTTGCGCAGAAGGTTGTGTTGTGCATTGACCTAACGACTTCAACCTCAGCGATACCGTAATCCGTTGGAATAAAGTATTTTCTCCTCCTATGCATTCTCCTCTCCCTTACCTCTACTGCAATCTCCTCAAATTTCTCCTCTAGAGGTTTTAGCGGGTAGAAGTATTTTTTAAAAAACCATGAATTTTCCATCTCCCTTGGCACTTCAATCTCAATCAGCTGAAGAATAGCCTTTTTCTGAGCGGCATAATTTATCATGTCCCATATTTCCCCATCGTTAAGCCCTTTCATAACAACCATGTTGAGCTTAACTGGATGGAAAAGTTTGATGGCTTTCTCAATTCCTTCAAGAACCTGAGGAAGAACGTCAAATCCTGTAATATCTTTATACTTTTTCCTGTCAAGGGTATCAAGGCTTATATTTACTCTGTCAAGCCCGGCTTCTTTTAAAGGCTCTGCCAGTAGCTTCATTGTTGTCCCGTTGGTGGTCATGGAGAGGTCTTCAACATAGGGCCTTATTCTTCTCACTATTTCTACTATATCTTCTCGAATCGTTGGCTCTCCCCCTGTTAGCTTGACCTTTTTTATGCCGAGCTGGGATGCTATCCGGACTATTCTCTCTATTTCTTCCGGCGTCATCTCTTGGAAGCTGAGGCTTTGCCCCTCTCTATGGCAGTAGAAGCATTTTAAGTTGCACTCGTTTGTGAGAGAGATTCTCAGGTTTGTCACCGGTCTTCCAAAGCGATCCACTAAAACCATGTTGCTCCCCTCTACTAATTAAAACGCTATTGCTTTAAAAAAAGATTTTGGGTAAACAATTATGTTAACAACAAAGGCTGCGAAAAGTAAAAGAACAATGAGGAGTATATAATCTTTGGGGGATGCAAGTGGACACAAATAAAATTCGTGAGCTCGTTAAAGAATCCGAGACTCTTCACAAAGATTTTCAGAAATGCTTTCTTCGTGCTTACTCGCTCTCATCGTCTTGGAATTTTGAAGAGTTAAAAAATGTGTTGTCCGAGCTTTATGGAATTATTGAGAAGAAATTTGATGTAGCATCTCAAATAGCGAATATGTCTTCCATTTTGGGAGGAAATTTTGAGCGGCTCGCAAAGGAGCTTCAAAAAAACGAACATCAAATGAAATTCCGATTAGAAGAGCTCCTTCTTCTGGTTGAAAGTCCAAAGATGAGCTTCACTGAAAAAGCCAGGATAAACGCATCCATTCAGAGATTGCTGCAGTTCTATAGAGTGTATGATTATTCTATAACTCAAACAATCCAAAAACTGAGGGGAGAACTTGAGGGGCTTATATTTATAAGTGAAGAGAAGAAACTACCACCAGCCAATGTTGTTGACAAAATAAAAAGAATAGAAGATTTGGATGAAAAACTTGAACTCTTAATCTCATTCATTTACTACCTCTACAACAGTCCCTCATGGGTACATAAAGTTGAAGAAGCCTTGAGAGACTGGCATTCAAAGGGACTGCTGTGGGTTGAAGTGAGAAATGTGGAAAATAACAGCGGGGTTGAGAGGGAGCATGCCGCTAAAATCCTTGAAGGCTTGACGCTCATTGGTGTTGTGGAAAAACGGGAAAGAGGTGGTGAATATGTCTACAAACTCAGAGGTTTCGGTGAGAATTAGGGGGATATACAGCACTGCCTTGACGAAGTTGTTCCTTGACGAGGGCTTTAAGATAAGCCAGCCAAGCCAGAAGATCGCTGAAAGACTGGGTATTGAAAAAGTCTATGATGAGTTCGATGTGGATATTCAGGATAAAAAAGACTCCCACGGTGTTGTATTGGTTGGAACAAAAGTGGAAGAAGTCAAAAAGGTTTTTGAGGAGAGGTTTTTAGACGTTTTCTTTAGAAAGATGCCTTACCAGCTTTATGGGATATACAAGGGGATTGTTGTTAAAAAGGACGAAAGGTATGTGTATGTGGACATAGGAAATGCAATAGGCACCTTATTAATTGAAGAATTCCCGGATGCTGTTGAAGGGGACGAAGTGCTTGTTCAGGTCAAGAAAAACAACCTCCTCCCTCATTTGAGCGTCTTACTTACCATACCCGGCGATTACGCGGTGCTTATCCCAAAACCGGTTGGGGCGCAAAGGCATGTGAAGATCTCAAGGAAAATCAGAGATCAGTCGGAGAGGGAAAGGCTTAGGATACTTGGATTAAGCGTTGATCTTGGTGAATGGGGAGTTTTGTGGAGAACTGCAGCTGCATATAAAGATTGGAATCTCCTTCGGGATGAGCTAATAAAGCTTTCAAGGATCGCTGAAAAGCTGAAAGAGGCAGAAAAATACTCCGCTCCCGCCCAAATAGTCGAGGGCAGGGACATCTATGAAGTTGAATTTGGCGGTGCGGCAAAGGTAAAGCTTGATGACATAAGAAATGCTGCAACTCCCACAATAGAGGGACATCACAAGTTTAAGGCATATGATCCCGAATTTGGATTTGCCGTTGAAATTGCGGAGGGAATTTTAAGTAAAATCCCCTCTCAGAGAAGAAAAGTTAGCGAAGGCTTTTTAGAGGCGTTAACTAATAACAAAGGGCCAAAGAAAGGATGGCTTTTTAGACTTGAACACGTCAAGCCAGATGGCCAAATAATCAAAATAGGCCCTGGAGAAGTCGTTGAGGTTTCCTTAAATCCATTAAAGCTGAAGGTGAGAAGAAATCTGAAGCCCGGTAGATTCTACGATGGCTTGGACTTACCAATAGAGGCCGGCGATTACTCAATAACAGAGATTGAAGAAGGAAAATGGTGGTTTAAACACAGCTATTACGATAGAGAGGGCAACTTGAAGGGAGAATACTACAACATCTGCACCCCTGTTGAGATATACCCGGATAGGGCAAGATACATTGATTTAGAGCTTGATATCGTAAAGTGGCCCGATGGAAAGAAGGAGATTATAGACAAAGATGAGCTCAAGAGGCACTACGAGGATGGAGTTATAAGCGACAAGCTATACAAGGCTATAGTAAGACTAACTCAGGAGCTTTTTGAGAAGATTTAATTTTTTCCACATCCTCTATTCCTTTATCCGTTATTTTAAAGTAAACAATGCCTCCCTCTGGTTTGAGCCTATGCCGTTCTAAAACTGCGATTCTAAAACCATTTCTTAGCTTTTCCAATCTGAGGATGTCCTTGCATTTATATCCCAGCGTATGCTCTGCTATTGGTTTTAGGACGTTGTGCTTTGAGTCAAAATAAACCTGATTTATGATAATGACCCCTAGATTATACTTCCTCGCAAGCCAAAGCAGGATCTGGAGTTGTTTTCCGAGATCTGTAGTAACTGCACTTTTGTTTTCCTCTATCCTGTAATGGTTGGTTATTGAGTCCACAACAATCAGGGAGAATTTTTCGTTTACGATCTTTTTAAGACTTGAAATTGTTTTCTTCTGCTCTTTGAAATCGAACGATTCAAACACTAGAAATTTCTGGAGTGTTCTTTCTTTATCCAATCCTCTTGTCTCTGCCATAGTGGCCAATCTCTCGGGAGAGAACCCTCCTTCAGTATCTATATACGCGACTTTTCCGTCATTTAAAAGACCCACTTGCATTGCTAAGGTGGTTTTTCCGGTAGCAAATGCGCCATATATCTGGGTTAATACTCCTCTACCTATTCCCCCACCAAGTAATTCGTCTAAGCTCTTACTGCCGGTGGTCAGCATTATCCACACCGCTATACTTCAAAGGGCTTTTCAACTTCAGGAACTTTTACAAGAACCCATATTCTTCTCTCTCTGAGTTCTTTAATGAGCTCCTCAGCATTCCCCTCGCTGTAAACCCCGTAGTGCATCGGTATTACTATTTTCGGCCGAATTACTTCAACTATGTTTGCTGCTTCCCTCACGTTTGCGGTGGATCTTCCGCTTATTGGCACGAAGAGGATATCTATCTTTCCCCGGAAATTCTTGAAAATTGGGCTGTAATATGTATCCCCAGGATGGAAAAGTGTCTTTCGTTCATTGGAAATAGTGTATCCCAACGGGTACTGACTTGAGGGATGCTCCACGAATATTGCCCTCACTTTAACCCCGTTCTCAAGCTCTATCTCCTGACCTCCCTCTATTTCCATGACTTTAGTTATTCCATCGCTTATTGCCATAAGATAAACGGGCTTTGGTCCTATAACGGTAGCGTCCCTAAGTCTCGCCAGAAGGGGTGTTTTGCCGTAGTGGTCGATGTGTTCATGGGTAACTAATATGTAGTCGATGCCATCTATGGCATCATCGTTGACATATTCATAGGGATCTATCAGAATTTTCACGCCATTTATTTCAATCCAAAAACACGCATGACCATACCAAATAATCTTCATAGGCGCAGCCTCCGAGGATAATAGATTGAAACCCCACTTAAATCTTTCCCACCATCAAACGTTGGTTTTATAAAGGAATTATCATTATTTCGATTTGAAGGCATATGAAGGGATTAATAGTCAAAGAACCATTTGCTTCATGGATTGTGGAAGGAAAGAAAGAATGGGAGATCAGAAAAATCTCCACCGAGATTAGAGGAGAAGTTTACATTATAAACAGAGGTTTTGCAATAGGAAAAGCTGAACTTGTAGATGTTTTGGGTCCCTTCACACCCGAGGAATTAAAAGATTATAAGGAAAAGCACATGGCCGAGTATGAGTTCTTGAAGGAATATTCAAACGGCAAGAGGCTCTATGCGTGGGTCTTCAAAAATCCGGTAAAATTTGAGAAACCCTTGGAAGTTATAATGCCTAAAGGTGCTCAAATATGGGTTAATATCAGGGGGTTCAAAGAGTGAGGAGATACTTTTTTCTCCCTCTGACTTTGCCCTTCTTAATTCTCCTGATCCTTCTGCTACCGATTCTCTTCATACTCTTTGCGAGTACAATAACTCTGGCATTTCAAAAGCTGGGGCTTCCTCTCCCGGTCGCTTTTACGTTGTTTTGGGCATCCTTAATAGGAAGCTTCATCAACATTCCGGTTAAGGAAATCAGAAGCTACGGGCCGATTGTTAGGGTTGCCAAAGTGTCGTTTTTTGGTATCACTTATCCGGTTCCATATGTTGACTGGGGGGAGCAAAAAACAGTGGTTAGTGTTAATGTTGGAGGGGCTCTTGTTCCGCTTAGCGTGGTCTTTTACGAGATATTAAGGCTTATAATTCTTGAACAGAATGAGCTTTTGATTAGGGTAGTGATCGCTGTTTTTATTTCGACGATAATCAGCAAGGCTTTTTCAAGACCCGTGAAAGGATTGGGTATAGCAATCCCAACTTTTATCCCTCCGTTAGTTGCTGTCCTCCTTGCTCTTACTATAGGGACTCCAAATAGGCCTTTAGTGGCATATACAAGCGGTACAATGGGCGTTCTCATAGGGGCTGATCTGTTAAACTGGAACAAGCTTAAAGATCTCGGAGCGCCAATGGTTAGCATAGGTGGTGCTGGCACTTTTGATGGTATTTTTCTTGCTGGAATCATAGCGGTCTTGCTGGTATGAAAAAGGTATTAAAAGCTAAGCCTATTCTCTTTGAGGTGATCATGATGAAAATAGTGCTGGGGAGTGGGGCGTATCATATGATCGAAGAGATCAAGATGAAAGCAGACAAATACAACAAAGAGATATTGGATGTTGAGATAAAGAAGTTTCCCGATGGAGAAAAGTATGTGAGAGTTCTCGGAGAGGGAAAAGAAGCTATTGTTGTTCAGTCTACTTTTAACCCTCAAGACGAGCACCTTGTTGAGCTCCTCCTCTTGGGAGATGCGCTCAGAGAGAGAGGATTTGAACATCTTAAGGCAGTTGTGCCATATTTGGCTTATTCAAGGCAGGACAGGGTAACCAAAGATGGAGAACCGATAAGCGTTAGAGCAGTTATGAAGGTGCTTGGTCTTTACTATGATGAACTTTACGTCTTTGACCTCCATAACCCAAAAACTCTGAGATACTTCCCTGGAAAAGCAGTTAATTTAAGCCCTGCTAGGGCTATAGCTGAGTACTTCAAGGAGAAGCTTGGTGAGGGATTAGTTTTAGCTCCAGATAAGGGTGCGTTGGAGAGGGCAAAAGCCGTTGCAGAGTTGCTCAATTTGGAGTTTAGTTACTTCGAAAAGAAGCGTATCTCTCCAACAGAAGTTCAGATGACCCCGGTGGAAGTTGATGTGGAAGGAAAAAATGTGCTTATAGTTGATGACATCATAAGTACCGGAGGCACAATGATAAAAGCGGCTAACATACTTAGAGGAATGGGAGCTGGAAAAATATTCGTTGCTGCGACCCATGGAGTCTTTGCCGAGGGAGCGATTGAGAGAGTCAGCAAAGCAGTTGATGAGCTTGCCGTGACCAACACTATTCCAACTCCAGTTTCGAAGATAAGCCTTGTTGAGGATATTTTGACACTTTAGAATGCCTTCTAATGCTTTTGTTTTTTTATTTGCTTTGAGTATTTTCAGGTGCTTTTTTAATGTTTGGTCTAGAGAAGGATTTTGGATTTGTGTTTAATAGTGAATTTTGGTCATATAAATGTCTAAAATCCAGCACAATCAAACTCTTTTTTAACAGTCTTTTTGTTAAAAATACGGCTTCTCAAAGCTTTGCAAAAATTTTTCATTGCGGGAGTCTTGGGCTATAGGGTGGAGCGCCCGAATAAGGGCGCGCAAAGCCCAGGCATAAAACGGCGGCGTCGAGGGGAGTGGGTGCAAAGCACCCAACAATGAACCCCGCCCTCCAGCCTTGGGCACAGCAAAG
>JAGGWM010000158.1 GCA_021157445.1 Thermococcus sp.
GCAAAGGCAACCAACGATGCGATAAAAATACTCGATGCCTATGGATGTGATGTCATCTTTGTGGAAACCGTAGGTGTGGGACAGATTGAAGTGGACATTGTAAAAACTGCCGATACAGTGGTTCTAGTCACTGTTCCTGGCTTGGGTGATGATATCCAGGCCATAAAAGCCGGTTTAATGGAAATAGCAGACATCTTTGTAGTCAACAAAGCTGACAAGGAAGGTGCAGAGGCTACAATGTTTGAGCTTGAGCTAATGCTTGACCTTGAGAAGGAAAAATGGGAGAGGAAAGGGTGGAGACCGCCAGTGGTTTCCACAGTGGCTTTTACCAATAAGGGAATTGACCAGCTTTGGGAAGCCATCAACAAACATAGAGCCTTTTTGTCAGAGAGCGGGGAAATCGAAAAGAAGAGGAAATTCAGGGTGGAGGAAGAGATCAAAGCAATTGTCTCAAGCACTATCGCAAGGAAAATTGGGGAAATGATGGGAGATAACGAAATAGCCCGGCTTATAGAGAAGATTGCGAACAGGGAGATTGACCCTTATTCTGCCGCTGATATTGTTTTGGAAAAAGCTTTGGGGGTGAGGGTATGATAAAGAAAGTTGACCATATTGGAATTGCTGTTAAGAACCTCGAAGATGCCATAAAAATTTGGGAAAGCCTTGGGTTGAAGGTTGAAGAAATTGAGGAAGTTCCTGACCAGAAAGTTAGAACTGCAATATTCCATGCAGGTGAAACAAGAATTGAGCTCTTGGAGGCAACTGCAGAGGATTCTCCAATAGCGAAGTTCATCGAGAAGAGGGGAGAAGGAATACACCACATAGCCCTTGGGGTTGACAATATTGAGGAGCACTTGGAGAAGCTTAAGGAAAAGGGTTTCAGGCTTATCGATGAAAAGCCTAGAATAGGGGCAGGCGGGGCTAAAATAGCCTTTGTGCATCCTAAGAGTGTTGGTGGAGTCCTTCTTGAGCTTTGTGAAAGAGAGGAGTGATCTCTTTTTTATTTTTTCAGAAAGCAAGAATTCAATCTTGCCTGTTCTTGGGAGTTTTCCTAGAAAAGTTTGTTGAGTGGCCGGCGGCGTCCCCGGTTTCCCGCCCCCTCTCGGAGGGCAGTACACCCGGGATCGCTGGCGGGCTTAACTTCCGGGGTCGAAACGAGTCCGGGTGTGACCCCGCCGCTATGACCGCCGTACCGATACTAACTCTCAGCACAGGCTTTATAAAGTTTACGGTTGTATTTCCTTCGATGATCTACACATTGCTTAGAAGTGTTGAGAGATTAGCAATAAGCCCATCAAAAAGGGCTAGAGACTTTCAAAGGGTTATTCAATCATATAAAAATGGAGAGCCTATTGAGGTAGAGGGATTCTTAATCTTGAGACAGCCTCCCAATGTGCCGAAAGATGGTGCCTATTACCTTCTCTCCCCGTTATCTCCAAGTGAGCTCCCAAAGAGCGATATTAGGCCTTATGTGGTGATAAAGATTACTGAAAAGAGCAGAATAAACGCAGAGCTGAAGAGCGGAGAGTATGTTAAAATTGGGGGCATTATAGATGCGTACCCATTTGGAAACATGCGCCTTATACACGTCATCTCTCTGGAAAAAGCTAGCGTTGAGGATTATTGGCTTCACTACAAGGAACTTGCCCTTAAAAAGGAAGAGCTGGAGTATCTCATAGATTCAACAATCAACGCCAATTATGAGCTCAAAAAGGCTATCCTTTATTCTCTCTTTGCTTCTCCCTCTATAGTAGGCGGTAAAAAGGTTTGGGGGGAGGGAGTGACTTTTTCTGCACTCAAAAATGACCCCAAAATTATAAAATCTCTCTGGGATGCCTCAAAATATCTGATTAGCCTTTTTCCAGAGGAGCTGATTTTAAAAAAGGAAAAATCGAAATCCTTTATAGATGAAAACCTTGACCTTGACTTTCCTTTCTTCATTGGGGGAGGGAAGTACTACTCACCCTCGAACAAAAGTCTCCTTAGAAAGGAGATTCCAGTTGCGGAGTGGGCTAGAGAATATTTTGAGAAAAAGCAGGCAGTCTTTTTGACTCCAAAGATGTATAAGCGGATTTCTCCAGAGGATCCTTTAGCTTACACCTCCGAAACACCCTTCATTGTAAATGAGCGCATAGGATGGGAGAGAAACCGGGAGCTGGAGCAGCTTGTTCCTAATCTCCTGGCCACCATTTTTTTGAAAAAAGAAAAAATACCCTCTCTCAGTCCTTCTGATAAGACTGTGGAAAAGTTTAGAGAAAGATTTGAAAGATGGATTTTTAGAAATGCCAGAGAGTACGGGGAGAAATTCGATGCCTTGAGGCTTAAGGGGATGATATTCGAAACCAACACGAGATATCTCTTAAGCCTCCGTCTCTTAGGATCAATAGCAAGATTTGAAGGTGAAATAAACAACAGAATCATAAGCGACGTTATAAATATGAACCAGGAGATAGTGGACATGTGGATAAACGAAATCTCTGAAAGAGAGATGTTGAAGGCGCTGGAGATTTATGAGAAATATATTGAACGGGACTTTAGAAACAAACGCTTGGTAATGGCTTTGAGAGTTTTTATGGACTTGGAGGCTGTTTCTACGGATGGATCCGTTAATAGAGAGGAGTTTTACAATGCTCTAGTGGAGTATGGATTTAAGCCCTCATATGCAGAAGAGATTATAGAACGCCTCATTGCCGACGGATATCTCTACGAGCCGTTTATAGGTAGGCTGAAGATGATAAAGCCGGAGTAGGTGGGAAAATGCCAAAAAAGTTCATAAAACGCAAGGAGCAGAGAGAAAAGAAAAGAATCGCTCTCGAGAGGGTAAATATTCTTTTTAGTTTGGCTGAGAGGATTTTCCCCTATGATAGAGAGCTGGCGAATCGTTATGTTGGGATAGCCTTAGCAGTCCAACAAAAAGCCAAAGTTAGAATGCCAAGGAAATGGAAGAGGAGATACTGCAGGAGATGCCATTCTTTTCTTGTTCCCGGTGTTAATGCCAGAGTCAGACTAAGACAGAAAAGAATGCCTCATGTTGTTATAAAATGCCTGGAATGTGGACACATAATGAGGTATCCGTATTTGAGGGAAAAGAAAGAGCGGAGAAAGAAGAAAGAGATGGAAGGAAAATTAATACAAAAAGGCAGAAAGATTAAGTGAGAGTAAGCGACTATTTACAGCACTTCTCTTTCTTTTCTACCGGCACTATCTCTTTAAAGCCTGTATACGACCAGAGGGCTTTTGGTATCTTAACCGTTCCGTCTTCCTCTTGGAAGTTTTCTACTATCGCAACTATTGCTCTTGATGTTGCTATCGCTGTGGAATTCAGAGTGTGAACGAAGCGCGGCTTTTCGTTGGGTTTATCCCTAAATCTTATGTTTAACCTTCTTGCTTGCCATTCTGTACAGTTTGAACAGCTTACAACCTCTCTAAACTTTCCTTGCGCGCTCATCCATGCTTCAATGTCATACTTCTTTGCTGCAACGTAGCCCAAATCACCGGTACATATGTTGACAACTCTGTATGGGATTTCAAGGGCTTGAAAGATTTCTTCTGCATTTTGAAGGAGCTTTTCATGCCATTCCCAGCTTTCCTCTGGCCTTGAGTACACGAACTGTTCAACCTTATGGAACTGGTGCACCCTGAATATTCCCTTAGTGTCTTTTCCAGCGGTTCCCGCTTCTTTCCTGAAACATGGGCTAACCCCAGCGTAGAGGAGAGGCAGGTCTTTTCCGTCAAGGATTTCATTTGCATGAAGGCCGGCAAGTGGATGCTCTGAGGTGGGTATTAAATAAAGGTCTTCTCCCTCCACTTTGTAGATAACATCCTCGAAGTCATCAAAGCTTGTGACTCCCTCTTCGACATACCTCCTGACCATATATGGTGGTATTACTGGAATGAAACCTTTTTCAATGAGCTTGTCGAGAGCAAACCTTATCAATGCCAGATCAAGGATGACGATTTCGTTTAAGAGGTAGAAGAACCTTGAACCGCTAACCTTTGCGGCTCTCTCAAAGTCGGCTCCTCCAAGTTTGGGTAAAAGATCAGCATGAAGCTGGGGCTTCCATTCGATTACCTCGTACTCCATCTTTCCTAGACTCTGCTCCAGAAAGTTCTCTAAGTGACCTTTCCATACCCTCGCCTTGCCCCAGAATTTTATTGGAACGTTTTCCGTATCGTCTTTTCCTATGGGGACGCTCTCGTGGGTTATATTGGGGAGACGCCGGAGGTAATAGTCAATTTTTTCCTTGATTTCTTTGTTTTCTCTCTCGATTTCTTCAATTTGCTTCACTATCTCGTTGCTCCTTGCTAAAAGTTCATCTACAGGTTTTCCTGCTTTTTTCCTTTTACCTATCTCCACGGCAAGCCTGTTTCTTTCTCTCCTGAGGAGGTTAATTCTCTTTAGGTTGTCTCTCCACTTCTTATCAAGTTCAAGAATTTCGTCTATCCATTTGAGCTTCTCTAACTCCCTACGCTTTATTAGGTCGCCCTTTACCAAATCTGGATTTTCACGGATGAGCTTTATATCAAGCATTCCTTTCACCTACCCTAATAACGAGGGGGTTATTTAAAAGTTATTTGGAAATTTAAAAGCGGAACAAGATAACATCCACCTCTTCCCCTTCCTCCAGTATCTCGACGTTTTCTGGAACCTCTGCAAATCCGTCCGCTTCTATAAAGCTTGTAACTGCTCCACTTCCTTTTAAAATTGGTTTAGCGATTTCTCCTTCCAGTTTAACCGGTAAAAACTGCCTCCTCCCCTTTACGGAAAACACTTTATGGGCTAATCTCTTTTTGGTTCTGTCGGCTTTGAACTCCCCTCCCAGAAGCTTTCTAATTAGTGGTGCAACAAGAAGGGTAAAGTTTGTTAGACACGAGGTTGGATAGCCAGGAAGCCCAAAAATTGGTTTCCCTTTTATAACTCCGATTATTGTTGGCTTGCCGGGCTGTATGGCTATTCCATGCACCTTTATCTCACCGAGCTCCTCTATTATTGAGGCCGTTAAGTCTCTCGTTCCTCCGCTTGCTCCGCCGGATAAGATTATTATATCGTATCTAAGCCCCTCGAGTATTTTCTCTTTCAGGCTTTCCTCGTTATCTCGGGCTATTCCAAGGAAATAAGCCTCGCCTCCAAGTTCTCTAACGGCATCACTTACAGCCCTTCCGTTGATATCGTAAATCTTTCCACGTTTAAGCTCTTCTTCGGGCAAAATAACCTCATTTCCCGTGCTGATTACTGCCACTTTAGGCTTCGCAAAGACTTTTACCTTGTTTATTCCTACGGCAGAGAGAAGGGCGGTTTCCTTAAACCCCAGTTTTGTTCCTTTCTTTAGAAGGAGTTTTCCTTTAGGAATATCGGTTCCCGCTTTCATTACACCGGCTTGAGGATACATGGGCTTGGAGATTACTATCTCGTCTCCCTTTCTCTCCACTATCTCAAACTCTATCACTGCATCTGCATCTTTTGGTAGGACTGCTCCAGTTGAGATGTATGCCGCTTCTCCTTTGTTAAGTTCAATTTGGGGTTCTTCTCCAGCATGGATTTCCCCAATTACTTTAAGAACTGCCGGGTTGCTCTCGCTTGCATTCCACGTATCTTGGCTTCTCACTGCATATCCATCTACTTTGGCTCTATCAAATGGAGGTACATCTATAGGGGAGCTTATATTCTCTGCAAGAACCCTCCCAAGGCCCTCCTCCAAGGTCACATCTTCAATTTTCGGCTCGAGCGGTAGGGAGTTAATGACGTTTAGTGCTTCTTCAAGAGGAACAACTTTCAAAAATGCCATTTTATCACCCAGATAAAGAAGGAGAAAAGGATTAATAAAATTGTTGGGAGATTATGAAGTTCACCACTCTTCTTCCTCGTCCCAATCCTCATCCCACTCTTCTTCAAAATCTTCTTCCCACTCTTCCTCTCCCCATTCCTCTTCATCCCAGTCCTCGTCCCA
>JAGGWM010000215.1 GCA_021157445.1 Thermococcus sp.
GGTCAGAGCGCCCGGCTCATAGGGCCGCTCCCCTTCGGGGGAGCCTGGGAAACCGGGAGGTCGCGGGTTCAAAGCCCGCCCCCGGCACCATTTACAATATTTCTTGGTGTTCTTATGTTGCTTACAAACCATGCTAGAGAGAGAATAATCAAACGTCTTTCAAAAAGCAGGAGATACGAGAAGATATACTCAGCCTTGCTGGACTTTCTCAAGGATGCGGAAAAAATTGAGGTCAATGATAAAATCGTTATATTCACGGACAAGAAAAAATCCCTTGTGTGCTCCAGGCTTGAGTGTAGGAAGCTCAATACTGCAGAGATTATCAAAGAGGTTAAAAACACCGAAGAAACCTACGAGTGCGTATTCTGGGGGGATAAAAAGGTTGCAAAGAAAACTACCCCAAAGAAGTTTTTAAACGAAATCCCTAACGGCAGCTTTTACTTCTACATAAACAGGGAGAAGAAAGTCATTTATGTGGGAGAAGAAGAGCCCCTGCTTGCCATAACCTTCAGACCAGCAAAAAGGAAAGAAAGGGACTATGTTGGGACTATGAATATTTCCCCAAAGGGCTCCTCTTGAATAAGCTCAACCTTTCCCATGTTGGCCAGAAAGAGTAAGTAGAGAAAGGTTCTTGCTATTATCTTGGGAGTTGGATCAAATATCAGCTCCCAGAATGATATTTTCTCCTTTGTTTCCTCGTAAAGTTCTTTGACTATTGCATAAAGTCTGTTCACATGCTTTTCTATATCTACCCTGAAGTCATCAACAACGAATATTTCTTCCTCAATCTCAACTTTCTTTTTCTTCCGTGGTTTTTTTCTCTCTGCTTCTTCCAATGCATCCATAAGGGCTTCAATGAGATCATCAAGAGTGTAATAGCGCTCCACTCTCCTAAGTGGGGGCACATAGGGTTCCACATCAACCCTTATCCTCTCTTCTTTCTTTTCTTCCTCTTCTTCTTCATTACCGTAAAGGAGAGCTTCTGTTTTCATTCTGAGGAGAATGGAAGCGGCGAGAATTGCTCTGGCGGATATTCTTAAATCGAGATCCTGCATCTCCCTAATCCGCTCGATGTACTTTTCCGTGAGGTCAACTATGTCTATGTTCCAGGGGTCGACTTTGCCCATTGTGACGAGCTGAAGAAGGATATCAATTGGAGTTATCTCTTCCTCTCTTCTGTGTTCCATTTTCCTTCACCTAGATTGCTGCATTTGCATTCTTTGCCCTTGCCCTTTCTAAATATTCCATCGCTTTCTCAAGGCTTAGGCTCACAACCCTTGAAATTCCGCTGCGCATTGATACCCCTATAATCTTGTCCGCGTTGGCCATCATCACATCTCTGAGAGTTATTACTATAAACTGGCTATCTTTAGAGGCTTCTTTTATTAAATCGGCAACCCTCTTTACGTTTGCATCATCAAGGTGGGCATCGATTTCGTCGAAGAGATAAAACGGGGCTGGCTTGAAGTGTTGAATTGCAAAGACAAAAGCCAGTGCCGTCAGTGCCTTCTCTCCACCGCTCATAGCCTCTATTCTCTTCACCTCCTTTCCAGCTGGCTTTGCCTCTATGTCCAATCCCCCGCTGAAGGGATCTTCTGGGTTTTCGAGTATTAACCTGGCCTCTCCACCGGGAGAGAGCTTTGCAAACAATTCCGAAAAGTTCTTCGCAATGGCATTCAAAGTTCTCATGAAGACGTTTTTCTTCTGTGCCTCTATTTCGTTTATAAACTCGATGATGCTATCCTTCTCCGCTTCAAGTCTCTCCCTCTTTGACCTGAGTTCCAGATAGCGTCTCTCCACAACTTCATAGTCTTCAATGGCCTTCATGTTAACAGGTTCGAGCCTTCTAATTTCTTCCTCCATCTCGTCTATTTCTTCCCTGAGCTTCTCTAGATCAAGCGGAATTTCCTTCACAAGCTTAACATCATGATGCTTAAGCTCCCTGTTCTTCTCCTGGAGTTGAGTCTTGTATTGGGCAATTCTTATCTTAAGGGAGTTTGCCTCAATTCTAAGTTTTTGCAAAGTATCTTTGAGCTCTTCCTTTTTCTTCCTTAGCTGGGATATTTCTTCTCTCAGTTTCTCCTTCTCATCCCTAAGATGTCTAAGTTCCTCTTTGACCTCTTCCTCTGCCTCCTGTAGTTTCTCGAGCTCTTCCTGTAGCTGAGCAATGTCTTCTTCATTTTTGCTTATGCTCGCCTTGAAAGCGTTTATTCTGTTTATAATCCCCTCAATCTCTTCCTCTAGACCGGCTTTCCTTGGGATTAGCTCCTCGTTAATTCTAATATCGAAATTTTCAAGCTTTGATTCAACTTTGCTGAGCTCTTCCCTAAGGCCACTAAGCTCGTGTTCTACTTCCCTTATTTTCTGGTTAAGCTCCCTTGCCT
The DNA here is from genome assembly GCA_021157445.1 of Thermococcus sp. Classification (GTDB taxonomy): domain Archaea; phylum Methanobacteriota_B; class Thermococci; order Thermococcales; family Thermococcaceae; genus Thermococcus_A. The sequence continues at coordinate 2,385 of JAGGWM010000215.1, forward strand.
CTGGATTGTCAAGCGCCTTTCTCAGCTTTTCTCTTTTCTTCTCAAGCCTCTCTATTCTTCCGCTGAGCTTTGCAAGCTCGCCTTTTGTCTGATGCATTAATTTTTCGAGCTCTTTTATTCTCTTTTCTCCCTCTTCGATTTCCTCTTTTAATGCACTGTCCTCACCGAGCAGTCTGTCCATTTCCTTTTGGAGAACTTGAAGATCCTTTGAAAAATTGCTCTTTTTCATTCTCAGCTCAAACAGCTCCCTCTCCAGACTCTTTTGCTCAACTTTAAGAGCATTTATTCGGGATTCCAAAGATTCCCTTTCCCTTTCTAAAGCCTCCAGGTGTCTCTTTATTTCATCCGTCTTTACCCCAAGCTTTGCTTTTGGTCTGTAATATCCTCCAACAATCGCTCCACTCCTCTCTAAAAGCTCCCCCTCAAGTGTAACCATCCTGACTTTTCCAATTCCAACTTCTCTGGCTTCATTCATGTCGCTGACTATAAGCGTATCTCCAACCGCGAAGGAAACCGCATTTTTGAACTTAGGATTGTATTCAATAACGTCCATAACGGGAATTCCTTTCGAAGTTTCAGCAAGTTTACGCGGCTTTATTTTGTTTAGGGGAAGAAAAGTGAGCCGACCAAGTTTGTTTTTCTTGAGGAGGGTTATTGCTCTCTCTGCAACTTTATCATCTTCAACAACCACGTTGTCTGCATGGGAACCGAGGGCAACTTCAACCGCAGTAAGATAGCTCTCGTCCTTGACCTTTATAAGCTCCGCTAAAGAACCGTAAATCCCGAGGATGTTTGCCCTCTTCAATGCCTCAAGTGTCCTATTACCGCTAATTTCTCTCTGTGCTTCGGCCTTTATCAGCTCTTCACTTACCTTCTTAATCTCTGGAAGTATTTTTTCCAGCTTTTGTTGCTTTTCTTCAAGCTCTTTCTCAAGATTTCTCAGTCTGTTGGTGATTTTTTCCATTTTGGCCTCTATTTCAGATAATCTGGACTTCCTCTCTTCGATCTCCTTTTTGGTTTCCTCAATTTTACCTTTGAGTGCCAATCTTTTTGCGGAGCTTTGAGCGTTTTTTGTATTGGCCCTCTCTATCTCATCCTTCATCTTTTCTATTTCGCTTTCTTTGAGGTAGTACTCCTTTTTTGAGTCTTCAAGTTCTTTTTCAACTTTATCGAATTCTTCCTTGGCTATGGAGAAGTTTTTGTCTATTTCCGCCAGCTTTAAAACAAGCTCATTTCGTTCCTTTTCCTTTTCCCCTATCTCTTTGAGGAGTTTTTCTTTTCTCTTCTTCCATCTTTCTATTGCAGATTTGCTCTTTTCTATCTCCTCAGAAACGGCCTTAAGTTCTTCCTTTGTTTTCGCGAGTCTTCTTTGACTTTCTTCAATCTCTCTATTCGCTATCTCAATATTCCTCTTCGCCAACTCTATTTTGGAGGTAACATCACTTATTTTCCTCGTTACTTCAAGAATACCATCCTCGCTCTTTTCCTCAAGTTCCCTTTCAATTTGATTAAGAGTTTTTTCCTTCTCGATTATTTTCTTTGCAATTTCTTCCAACTTTTTGCTTATCTCTTCGATTTCTCCTTCAATCTCCCTGTCTCGTTTTTGACTTTCTGAAATTAGGTTTTCGAGCCTTTTCACTTCTCCTACGAGTAAGGTTGTTCTAGCTATCTCCAGCTTTTCTTTTAGATCCAGATATCTTAACGCATCGTTTCTTTCTTTTTCAAGCTTGTCGAGCTGTGTTTTCACTTCCCTGATCAGCAGGTCAACTCTTGCCAAGTTTTCTTCTGCCTGTTTCAATTCTTCAAAGGCTTTCTTTTTCTTTTCATCGTATTCCGCAACTCCGGAAATTTCGTCTATTATCATTCTCCTCTCTGTTGGGCTCATTTTAATGAACTTGGTTATATCACCCTGAAGCACCAAGTTGTAGCCATCAGGAGATATCATTGCAGCGCTCAACAAATCGAGGATATCACTTCTGCTGGTTCTCTTCCCGTTAAGCCAGTAATTACTCCTCCCATCAGGGTAAACACGTCGCCTTATGACTACCTCATCCTCGTCTATTGGAAAGCCCCTGTCTTCGTTGTTGAAATATATTGCAACTTCAGCATATTTAGCCGGTTGTTCCTCCCTTGTACCGGCAAATATTAGGTCACTTATCCTTGTCGCACGCATAGCCTTTGCTGAAAGCCCGCCAAGAACGAAGAGAATAGCATCACCAATATTGCTTTTACCGCTTCCATTGGCACCAACTATCGCTGTGAATCCGCGAGAAAAAGGAACTACAACCTTTCTGTTTCCATATGATTTGAAACCTTTCATCTCCAATCTCTCTACATAGGGCATATTTAACACCTAGGCCGAACTAAGGTAAAACGTAGTTATATACCTTTCTCCGCATTAAGAGAGCATGCCCTCAAGCTCAAGAATCTTCTTTTGCCGCAAATAAACCACGGGAATTCCGCTTTCGCGGAGTTTTCTTTTTAGTGCTTTGTCGTTAGTGCATACTATCACATTTGGCGTTTTTAGTGCAAACTCAAGTATCTGTTGATCTATGGGTTTCTCTCCAAACCTGCCTATTTCAATAGTGTTAAACTTCTCAGCCAGCCTTTTGGCCATTTTGACAGCGATGAGGTCTTTCCCTTTGACCTTACGCTCTATTACACCAAGCTCATCGAGAACAACGTTTGGAATGAGTATTTCGAACTTTACATCGAGGATTCTATGGAGCTCACCTACTATATCAACCCCAAACTGGCCAGGGACTAAAAGAAAATTCGTGTCTGGGACAACAATCCACTTCCGCATAAAATCACCAAAAAAGGGAAAAGATCACTCCCTTATGAAGCCATAACCAATAAGCCTCCATCTCGACCCTACCTGTCTGCTAATTGCGACTCTTTCCCCGGGCTCTGCACATATTGGAATTTGAAGCTTGAGTTCGACTTCATCCTTGCCCAACCCAGTTACAAGCCCCATTGTTCTTGCTGTTCCCACGTTAAGGAGGAGTACCTCTTTTCTCTTTATCGGTTCTACTTTGAGTTCCTCCTCAGTTCCAACTACTCTCTCTAGGAGATGCACCTCCAATCTGAGGTCTTGCCAAACTGGTGGGAGCTTGCCCGGTTTTCCGACAACATTACCAGCCATTAAATCTCCTTTGGTCAAGAAAGGATCAAGCTTAGTTCCTACACCTACAAGTCCACCGGGATATGCCTCTTCTACGAACCTTCCTCCCGCTTGAAGAGA
>JAGGWM010000013.1 GCA_021157445.1 Thermococcus sp.
CAACAAATCCAAGGTTCCAGCTTACTATTTCCATGAATCCCATCTCGGCGAATTGGCTCCCTATCCTGAGATAGACCCAGAATACGTGGGAGCGTATATAGCCGATGTTGTAACAACCGTAAGCAAAAGCTATCTCTGGGAAGAATGGGACTTTTACAAAAACTTTGAAGGAAAAGCCACTCATGTTTACAACGGAATAGCATGCGACTTTTGGAACGAAGAACTGCTGGAAAACAAAGACCTGCCGAGAGAAGAGAGAAGAAGAAAGATCCTAGAAGGGCTAGGATTAAGTGATGGAACCACATTCATGTTCATTGGAAGGTTTGATAGGGGACAAAAAGGCGTTGATACGCTCTTAAGAGCCATCGAGCTTCTTGCACAAAGTCATCCGTCCGAATTTTCAAAAATGCGCTTTTTAATAATCGGAAAAGGGGATCCAGAACTCGAAAGCTGGGCTCATGCCTTAGGGGCAAAATATCCAGACAACATCAAGGTAATGACCGAAATGCTGAAAAGAGAATTCACAAGGGAGCTCTATGGTAGTGTTGACTTTGTGGTAGTGCCATCATACTTTGAACCCTTTGGTTTAGTCCAGATGGAGGCCATGTGCTTGGGGGCAATCCCCATAGGATCAGCTGTGGGCGGAATAAAGGACACCATAATAAGCTTAGATGAAGACGAAGAAAACGCCACAGGCTTGCTAGTCCCTCCAAGAGATCCAAGCGCTCTCATGCAAGCATTCTTAAGAATGGCCAAGCTCAGCGAAGAAAATCCACAGCTGATACAGAAAATGCGCCATAACGGAAAGAAAAGAACGGCCGAGTTCACGTGGGAAAAAGCCTGCAGGAGGTATATGAGAGCGTATAAAAACGACATAGACAAAGCAGTTGAGTTCCTAAGGTAGGCATCAGCACCGAGATTTATCCTCACCGCTCGGAAGCGGCCAAGCTCATCATCTGCCAAAATTTTTAATTCTTTTCCCCTTATAACATTAGAGGTGAAAACATGGATTGTCCATTCTGCAATCCACCCAAAGAGGCTTTGCTCTATGAAAATGAACACATTAGAATACTCATAGATTCTTATCCCGCAAGCAAGGGGCATCTTCTTATAGTCCCAAAAAGGCACGTTGAAAACTGGAGGGAGCTCAAGGAAGAAGAGAAACTGGCCATAATGAAAGGAGTGGAGCTGGCAATCAATAAGCTAGAGGAAGCTTTAAAACCAGATGGTTTCAACGTCGGAGCAAACCTTGGAGAAGTGGCAGGTCAAACAGTGGCCCATCTTCATATTCACGTGATCCCAAGGTACAGGGGAGATACAAACTTTCCAAGAGGAGGGATAAGGAAAGCAGTTTTGAACGTTGAGGATGAAAATCTAAATCTAAGGGAAAAATGGCTCAGAAATCGCCTCACATCTAGGGAAAAAGAGATGTTGAAAAGACTATTCGCTCACATCTAAGACCTCAGCCTTTTGGAATTCTACAATTTTCTTTGGGCTTAACTTGCTCAGCCTGTTTATGCTTCCTCCTCCGCCAATTACAAACTCCCTTTCAAGGACCCTCTTATCTACCACTGTCTTTACAGGAATTCCCACTGGAGGAACTTCTCCAATCTTATAGCTGGTTATCTCTTCCACCTCCTTTGGTTTCGCCATTCTGATGTTTCCAAAAATGTTTTTTAGCTTCTCTAAGCTTGCCTTTGATTTCCCGTCGACTATGACCAAGAGGGGTTCGCTCTCATTTACAATGAAGACCAGAGATTTAATTATGTTTTCGGGTTTAACACCCAAGAGTTCAACAACTTGGTTTACGCTTTTTACCTCTCCCTTGGCATCTATAATCTCCCCTCCCAGATATTTAACAATTTCCTCTACTCTTATTACCTTTGCGGGATACTTCTCTTCATTCTTCTTCAACTTCCTTTTTAGGGCTTCATCGAGGTCAATGTTAAGCTCATGCGCCAGAAGAGTGAGGTATATTACCACATCAGCTATCTCATCCGCGATTTTCTCCTTCCTCTTTGGGTCTTTGATGCTTTGAAGTATCTCCTCGTTAGTATCCCATTGAAAGTGTTCCAAAAGCTCTCCAACTTCAACAGCCAATGAAATCGCAAGATTTTTTGGAGTATGATATTTTCCCCAAAAACGTTCATCCCTAAATTGGACTACTTTCTTTTCTATTTCTTTAAAATTCATGGGCTCTCATCTCCTTTAAAAGTGTCAGGTATTCCAGTAACTCTTTCAGTTCTTCTTTTGAAAACCTTTTCCCAGCATCTTCCTCCGGCTCAAGTGATGATAAATACTCCCGTATTTTGTTCAACCTATTAAGCTCATCCTCCAGCTCAAGAGACCTCTTGGTGAACTCCCACGAAGTGTGCGGGCTCTCAAAAATCCTCTGCTTGCTACTGACTATAGCTATCTTTACATTTGCTATTGCTTCATCAACCAATTCCAAGAGTTCTTTTATCTTCATCTTTCACACCATTGACAATAATCAAGTAAATTATTTAAAGTTGAGTCTGACCTCCTTCCCGCCTTGGAGGGTTAACCCCCCGCCATTGGCAGGGAGGTTTGAGGGGTTCTCATTAGGGAATCCGTTAGAGCGGGTTCTTCGAACCCCTCAGGCTCGGTCTTGAGCCCATTACCCCTACCTCCCGCTAAAGCGGGGAGGCTCGGGGTTATCTTTTTCACAACCTTCTTTAAGATATTGAAGGCTCCAACTAAGTCTGCATTCATTACAACGCCCTCTCTACGGCACTTAAACAAACCCCTAAAGATTCTCCCATTAGCATGCCGCTGGCCGCAGAGAGGGCAGGTTTGAGAGGTAAAGGCTTCATCAACAAGCAATACTTGAATACCATATTCTTCGGCAACTTCCGTCAAGCGTTTAATAACATAATTGAACCGCCAAACATGAGAGAGTATGAAGTTTTGCTTTCTGCTCTTGTTAGGCTCCCTTGCGATTTCTTTAGGATAACCGACGACAATCCTTGAAACCCCCAACTGGTAAAGCTTCTCAACAGTCTGCCTAACTGCCGTGTTGATGTAGTGCTTCGCCTGTAATTTTGCCTTCTGATGCATTCTTCTGAGTTTTCTACTGTTTTTAAAGCTAGACTTATTGATTTTTGACTGGTACTCAGCAATCCGCCTTTGCCAGTAAAAGGCAATGCTTTTCAAAGGCCTACCATTGACAAGAAAACCCTCCCCGTTTTCAACATAAACTGCCATTAAGTTGTTTACTCCCAAATCAATGCCCGCTGAAAGTTTTCCCCTCGGCTCTCTCGGAATTCTAACCCAAGAATTACCCTCAAGCTTCTCCTTGACAGTATAACTGATGTGAGCGTACCACTTGCGCTTAGCTTCATCATAAATGATTTCCAAGCGTCCCTGCTTCCCCTTCAGGTGTATTCTTCCCTTGAACTGGACATCGAGTTTTCCAAACTTCCCGAGTCTCCTCAACTCAATAATATTTCCCTCAATCCTGTACTGGTCGTTCCTGAGTGGGATGATGAAGAGCTTGCCATCTTTGATGAATTTCGGCGGTCGTGGTTTGAACCACTCTGGAAGTCCTCCTGACTTTTTCTTCTTGTTGAGGGAGAAGAAGCTGTTCCAAGCGTCAGCGTTCTTTCTTGCTAGTTGTTGTACTGTTGAGCCATCAATCCAGTCTTTGAAAGTGTGGTAGGCTTCTTTTTCAGTGGTTGCAAAGTCTATTTTTCCAAACTTTTTGAACTGTTTTAACCGTTCATAGTTGATTTTATTCCAGATTACTGCCGTCGCTTGGGCTAACTCGAAGAGGATTTTCTCTTGCTCCTTTGAGGGCTGGAGTTTAACTATTACCGTGCGTTTCATGTTTACTCTCCCTAAACGTTTCAAAGCAACGCTTTCGGGTTTAAATATCTTTCGCTTTCCTGAGCAAGCCAATCTTTCAAACGCTGCACTCCAAAGGGTGAGGCCTGAAAAGAAAAAGTCAAACCTAAAGGTCAAGGTTTACATTGGATATTTTATCCATAATAGTGCAAGACTTTTAAATTTTTGAGTTGAGGAAATATGGGGACTAAAGTGATGGATCTCCACACTCACACAAGGTTTTCTGATGGAATTGGATATATAAGGGACAATATAGCCGAGGCTGAGAGGAAGGGGCTAAAGATTGTTGGAATTAGCGACCACATACATTTTTTCACCCC
>JAGGWM010000133.1 GCA_021157445.1 Thermococcus sp.
AGATAGGGTTCACAGTGATAACGGGAAGCTTGCTTTATAACTCTTTCCCTTCTTAAGCATAAGTCTAATTAAGGGATACGCAGAAAAGAGTGGGGGTGAAAAGATGAAGCTAATCGATGTATCAAGAGCGGTTATGGAACATGTCTTGGGGATTGAGGAAGGAGAAGAAATTTTAATAGTAACGAATCCCGGCGAAGCCCTTGAGATCTCCTTGAGCCTCTTTGAAGCTGCTAGGGAGTTCAAGGCAAAGCCAGCCGTAATAGTGCAGGGTGTAAAGGGGACTTTAGACTACGCAGAGAGAGCCGTTATAGAGGCCATAAAATCAGAGCCGGATATTGTGATATCAATAAGTGAAAAAAAGCTTGGAAAAGATCCTCACGGCATCAACATTGGATATTTGGGCAGAGATAACAAAAAATATACCCATATTTTTGAGAAGCTGTTGAGGGGGGACAAAAGAATAAGGGCTTTCTGGAGCCCGGGGATAACCAAAGAGATGTATCTGCGCAGCGTTCCTATAGATTATGAAAAGCTTAGAGAAGAGGCAAAAATACTTGCAGAACTTCTGGAAAAGGGGAAAGAGGTTCACATAACAAGCGAAAAAGGAACAGACCTGCGGATAAGCATTGAAGGTAGAAAGCCTCTAAAAGACGATGGGGACTTCAGAAAGCCGGGAAGAGGAGGAAATCTTCCTGCGGGGGAAGTGTTCATATCCCCAGCAATCGGGAAAAGTGAAGGTGTAATCGTTTTTGACGGAACTTTAGGCCTTGGAGGAGAGAGCATTATCCCAAAAGACCCGGTCAAGGTTTATGTGGAGAATGGGTTTGTCACAAAGATTGTGGGGGGAGAAGAGGCTAAGAAACTCGAAGAAGCCATAAGAAAAGCCGAAAAAATGGCAGTTAAGATTGAAAAGGAAGAATACGCAAAGAACTCTTGGCATCTTGGAGAGCTGGGCATAGGGCTTAACCCCAAAGCCCAGATGTCAGGAAAACTACTGGAAGACGAGAAGATCAGGAAAACTATTCATATAGCCATAGGGGCAAATTACGACAACGATGCTCCAGCTCTGAACCATTATGACTGTCTGATTTGGCACCCTACGGTAGAGATCGACGGGGAAATCATCATGAAAAGAGGGGAATTTACAATATTTTGAGGTGATAGCATGGAAATTGGAGTTGTAGGAAAACCAAACGTGGGAAAATCCACATTCTTTGCTGCCGCAACCCTCGTAGATGTGCAGATAGCTAATTATCCATTCACCACAATAGAAGCAAACATAGGGGTTAGCTATGCAACCGCAGAACATCCTTGTAAAGAACTTAAGTGTAAGCCAAACCCACAGAATTACCAGTACAAAAATGGAATTGCCCTCATTCCAATAAAGATGATAGACGTTGCTGGATTAGTTCCTGGAGCCCATGAAGGAAGAGGCTTGGGAAACAAATTCCTGGACGATTTAAGGATGGCATCTGCTTTAATACACGTAGTCGATGCAACTGGAAAGACAGACGCTGAAGGACAGCCAACGGATTATCATGATCCAGTCAAGGATATAGAATTTCTGGAAATGGAAATAGACTACTGGGTGTATGGAATTTTAAGAAAAAACTGGGAGAAATTTGCCAAGAGAATAAAAATGCAGGGTCTAAAGCTTTCCAAGGCAATAGCTGACCAGCTTACCGGAATTGGTGTTAGTGAGGATGATGTACTTGATGCCATGCATAGAGTAAACCTAAGTGACGATCCAACAAAATGGAGCGAGGAAGAGCTGTTTAACTTTGTGCGAGAGCTCAGGAAAATAAACAAGCCCATAATAATAGCCGCAAACAAAGCTGATGCAGCAGACGAGGAAGAGATAAAACGCTTAATTCGGGAGGGGGAGAAAAGAGGGTACATAGTAGTGCCCACATCAGCAGTAGCTGAACTAACACTTAGAAAAGCCGCAAAAGCTGGATATATCGATTACATTCCGGGCTCAGGGGATTTTAGGGTCTTAAAACCTTTGAATGAAAAGCAGAAACATGGATTAGAGCTCATTAGAGAAAAAGTGCTCAACAGATTTGGTTCCACCGGGGTTCAAGAGGTAATAAACAAGGCAGTTTTTGACCTTCTCCAGTTAATTCCCGTATATCCAGTAGAAGATGAGCACAAGCTAACGGATCAATTTGGAAATGTTCTACCCCATGTATTCCTGATGAAAAAGGGCTCTACACCAAGGAACCTTGCATTTAAAGTGCATACTGATTTGGGAAGAACCTTTCTATATGCCATCAATGCCAAAACTCACAGAAGGGTCGGGGAAGATTATGAGCTCCAGTTCAACGATATCATAAAGATAGTTGCCACCGCTAGGTGAGCTTCAGATTTTTATTTTTTTACCATCTCCGGAAGCGTCCTTTATAAGCTCTTGATAAAGCCTGGGCTCCACATTCTCCTCTTTCAGGCCAAGTTTCTTCGCAACTTCCCATATTTCTCTTTTTGCTTCCTCCACATCCTCACTTATGACCTCGATGTCCAGAAAATCCCCAAGCCCCTCAACTCGGTTTAGCTCAAAAGTAACGTTTCCAAGCCTGTAAACGTATCGATACTTCTTAACCCATATATCTTCTTTAAATCCTAAACGCTTTAGGATTTCCCTGGTTTTATCAAAGTCCTCTACCTTAACCTCTATCTCATCAAATTCCTCATTTCTTTTGTCTTTGATCTCCTTGTATCCCAGAATCACTTCGCCTGTATTTACAATACGCCTAATGCGGAGAAGGTCAGGCAAAGGTAGGGCAAAGTAGAGGTCTTCCTGAACTTCTTCCCTAACGAGCTCGGCTCCAAGTCTCTCTATCTTTTCCTTTACCTCGTCAAAGAGAACTTTGAACTTCACTTCGACCTCCATATTAAACCTCCGGGAGTAGTCCTTTAATATCCTCTCCCTTCTTGAACTCCGCTATTGGATAAACCACAATTTCCCGCACACTTGGTACGCTTTTTATATTCTCCTCGATGAACGCACTTAACTCCTTTTTTGTTTCTGCACCAACGAGGGCAACTATCTTATCGTCCTCTGTTTTTGCTACCAGAAGGACATTAGGAAGCATTGCAAGGTTTTTTGACACATATTCAAGGTACCTTCCCAAGAAATCCTCTATTACGGGCTTTTCTATCCCTAAGACTATGAAAGCAACCTCCTTTGGTCTTGCAACTTCGCCTAAGACTATTGTGTACTTCTCTATAACTCCCTTTTCAATAAGCTTCTTTATTCTGAAGTGTATGGTGGATTCTGGCTTGCCTAACCTCTCACTAATCTCAGAAATTGTCGCCCTACCATCTTCCTTAAGCACCTTTAAAATTGCCCTATCCAAGTCGTCCAAATATATCACCTTACTCACCCCATCGTTTGTACAAATTATGGGGTATGCTGAGAATATCTAAAATTTTTCCAATTATAAAATTAACGATATCGTCCAAATTTTTAGGCCTATGATAATATCCTGGAGAAGCTGGCATAACAATAGCTCCGGCTTGTGTAACTTTCAACATGTTTTGGATATGTACCAAGTTTAGTGGAGTCTCCCTTATCAACAATACTACCTTTCTGCGTTCTTTTAGAGCAACATCAGCAGCTCTTGTAATGAGGTTATCAGCATACCCGTTGGCTATAGCACTCAGTGTTTTCATTGAGCATGGGGCCACGACGAGAGCATCAAACATATAGGAGCCGGAAGCTATTGGTGCAAAAAGATCATCCTCCTTAAAGTCAGGCTTAAAGTCAACCCCTATTTCATGCTTTATAACCTTCAAAGCTGTCTCTGAAGCAACACTAATAACATCATGACCCAAGTCGTTTAGAATTTCAATCAATCGAATCCCATAAACAACCCCGCTAGCCCCAGTAATGGCAACCACGATTTTCATAACTCTTCACCGTTTTAAGCATTTTTACGTTTAGGTACTTAAAATACTTTGTGTGAATTCTATGGCAGATACGTTGCTTTTCGAAATAATGTTTATAAGGTTGAGTTGCCCATATTTACACTCAGGTGTAAAGATGAAGGAAAATGACTATGCCGAAGTGCTCCTCAAAAAAGCCCTAGAGCTCACAAGGCTCTTGGATGCTAAAGCCTTAGTTGTTATTGGTATAGAACCAAAAAAACCTCCCAAAGTGGATGTACCTGTTCTTCTGGTCGGTAAGGAATCAGATAAACATTATTCTCTTAAAACTCTCCCTTTACCCCTTTCAATGGGAACCAAGAATCTCGTAAATCTGGCCTCAAGTTTTATGATTGCCGAGGGGATAATTGAAGAAGGAGAAACGTTCATATATGTGACTCCATCCACATTAGGCATCAGAAAGGCCAAAAAGACTGTAGAAGTTAAAGATGAGTTTCTTTCTCAAATTGAACATGTCTTCCAAGAAGTCCTTGAACTTGCTATAGAGTTGAGCTTTGAGGGCAGAGAAGGAAAGCCAGTAGGGACGATATTTGTAATAGGAGACACGAGGAACGTTATGAAACACTCCCATCAGATGGTGCCAAACCCCTTTAAGGGATACAAGATAAATATCTTTGATAAGGGGAGCAAAGAAATCATAAAGGAATTTGCCTTTTTAGATGGGGCTTTCGTTATAAGCAAGTCCGGTAGAGTATTATGTGCAGGAAGATACCTAGACATTGATTTTAAGAGGGTGAGCGTGAACATACCCTCCGGGCTGGGAAGCAGACACCTGGCAGCAGCGGGAATCTCAAAAGTTACGAAGGCAATTGCAATAACGGTCTCAGAGAGTGGGATAGTTAGGGTATTCAAAGATGGAAAAATAATATTCGAATACAATCCAAGACTGGATTAAAAAATAAGGAAGTTCAGAAGAGCCACTGGTTCTCTATACACTCGTCACATGGTGGCTTCTCTGCTGCTATGGCTTTGAATTTTGAGTATATACACTCCGGCAGTCCTAAGGGACATCTTTCTGGGGTAAGTTCCGGCCTTACTTTGGTCGGGTCGAGTTTTATCTTTAGATAAGCCTCGTACTCCTCAACTTTCTTCCATGGAAGTACCTTTGCACCGTATATCACAAGGTTGTCGTAAATCTTTGCATAGTCCCCAATTACTGCATTCTCTTTTATGATGACGTTTTTACCAACGACGACGCCTTCTCCGAGAATTGAATCCTTAAGCTCACTTCTCTCCCTTATTATGTCGTGCCCCAAGAGTATTGATCTCTTCAGGTATGCTTTGTCCTCTATAATCGTGTTTGGCCCTATGTATGTGTAGGCTTTAATTTTAACCCCATGTCCTATTTTGACGCCCCTATCGATATACACTGGCCCCTGTATCTCAACATCTTCTGGCACTTCAGCCCCTTCTTTTACCGTGTAATATCCGTTATTTTTAGCTATTTCATCTAGGACAACTTGGTGAGCATAGAAGAAGTCTTCTGGAGTTCCGAGATCAATCCAATAGTTCTCCCTCGGCATCATGTAACCATAAACCTGACCTTGGCTTACAAGCCTTGGAAGAATCTCCCTCTCAAAGTATGTCTCCTTTCCTTTGGGTATCTCTTCCAGAACTTCTTTGTTAACCATATAGATTCCTGCATCTACTATATTGCTCTTGGGCTTTAGAGGCTTTTCCTCGAAGTCAACTATCTTTCCTTCCTCGTCTGTAATGACCACACCGTATTTCTCCGGGTCGTAGACCTTTGTAAGGGCTACTGTAACAAGACCATCATTTTCTTTGTGTGCCTTTATAAGCTCCTCAAAGTTGAAGTTAGTGAAGACGTCTCCATAAATAACCAAGAACTCCTCGCCTACAAACCCTTCAATGTTCTTAAGAGCCCCACCTGTTTCTAAGGGCATCGGGTCATTGACAAATCTGATATCCTTTGGATAATCGTTCATTTTGTCCTCTATAAACTCCCTAATCTCTCCTCTCATGTAGTGCACTGAAAGGATAACCTCGTCGATCTCTTTTATCTTCTCAAGGTTTTCAAGTATGTACTGGAGATTTGGTTTGCCAAGAACCGGGATCATGGGCTTTGGTCTCGTTGAAGAGAGTGGCCTTAATCTTGTTCCAAAACCACCGGCAAGAATGACCGCTTTCATAGTATCACCAATAATACATTAAACCATCACCTTAAATATTTTACGCGCATTAAATATTCCCCTAATGAACAGCTTTTCAGGCTATGTACCCTTTTTATCACTCTTCTTAAGCTCATACAGGCTACCTTTAAAAACAATACAACTCCCTGGACAGATTTTCTTTAGGGGACAGCTCTGACATGAAGAGCTCATCTCGACTTTTTCCACATAACCTAGGCTCTCGAGGATTTTTATGATCCCGTCCACTTCCTCCACCGTGAGATCTAGCCTCTCAGCTATCTCTTTGGATGTTCTTACCCCTTCCTTTATAAGTTCCAGCACATCGTCGAGCTTTCCCATCCGCTTCACCCATCAAAACCCAAGCAAGAGGCCAATGTTGTAAACTAATACACCAACTGCACTTGCAAGCATAAGATTATAAGCGGAGGCTACCAAAGCCCACTTATTCCCTCCCTCAGCTCTTATTGCCCCTATGGTGGCTATACAAGGAATATAAAGGGTGGTTACCAAAGCCAAGACAAATGCCTGCAGACCAGTCATGGCACTTTGCATCAGCGAGATGAGGGCTTCTTCGCTCTCCCCTATCCCATATATTATCCCATATGTTGCGATAACGTTCTCTTTGGCTATTATCCCAAAGATCAAACTTACAGCAGCCTTCCAGTCGAGGCCCATAAGCATTGTAAACGGCTCAAATACTTTTCCAAGTTTTTCTGCGTAACTCAAGCCACTACCTATGGGTTCGGGGTAGTTGCTTAGGTACCATATCGCCACAGAGCCAAGGAGAATTATCGTGCCAGCTTTTCTCAAGAATTCTTTGCTTCTTTCCCATGAATGCACCACTGCGACCTTCCATGATGGGAGAGAGTACTCCGGGAGTTCTATTACGAATGGGCTCTCTTCTCCTTTGATAACAAACTTTCCAAGTATTAGAGCCGAAAGCAGGGCAAGGAATAGGGAGATTGCATATATGCTAACCGCCATAAGGGCCTTATGATCGCTAAAGAACGCCCCCGCTAAGAACGTTATAACCACCATCCTTGCACTGCATGGCACGAGTGGATTTATCAGCATGGTTAGTATTCTGTCTCTCTCGTCTTCCAAGGTACGCGTAGCCATTATAGCCGGAACATTGCATCCAAAGGCCAACACCATTGGAATAAAGCTTTTTCCCGGAAGGCCGAACTTTCTCATTATCCTTTCCATAACAACAGCCGCTCTCGCCATATATCCGCTGTCTTCAAGAACTGACATTGCAATGAAGAGCAAAAAGACCAGAGGGAAAAAGCTTAACACAGAGCCAACACCGCCTATAACCCCCTCAACAATGAGACCTCTCACGGCTTCATTTCCTATAAATCCTGCCACAAATTCGCCAAAGGATGCAAAAGTATTGTCCAGAAACTCCTGCATGGGGGTACCTATGGTAAACACGAACTTGAACAGAACATAGAACACCCCCAAAAGCCCCAAAATCCCATAAGCTGGATGAGTAAGAACCCTGTCAATCTGGTCACTGAAAGTTTCTTTAACTTCTCCAAAGTGAATGACGAATTGATGCATAAGCTTGTCTATAAACTCGTACTTTTGATTTGCTATCACGATGTCAAGGGAACGCTTGTAGTGAACCTCCAGCTCACTTATATGCTTAAGTATTTCGTCCATTTTCCCCGGGCCGAGATAGTTTAAGACAAGCTTTATTACCTCTTGGTCCCGGGTAAGGAGCTTTATAGCCAGCCATCTGATGTTATACATCTCTTCCAGGGGAGTTCCCCTCAAAAGACTGGAGATGTGCTCTATCTCCCTTTCTATTGGTTCTTCATATACAGGGATTACGGGATTTGTTGTTATCTTTCCCTCCGCCATGTTGGCTATGACTCTCTTCAATTCTTCCACTCCCGCACCTTCCTTGGCATTTGTTGGAATCACTGGAACCCCGAGGATTTTTTCCATTTTTTTCACATCAAAGCGAACTCCCCTTTTTCTTGCGATATCAATCTTATTCAAAGCAATAACGACTTTTTTAACTCCCATCTCAAAAATCTCCATGGTCAAAAAGAGGTTTCTCATGAGGCAGGAAGCATCAACTATATCCACAACAACATCGGCATTTCCACTAAGGATGAAATTCCTTGCAATGAGTTCATCTATGGAATTTGCGGTAAGAGAATACGTTCCCGGAAGGTCTACCACCAAAAACTCCTTCTCGCGGTACTTCATTATGCCCTCTTTCTTTTCAACCGTCACTCCGGGCCAGTTCCCCACATGCTGTCTAAGACCAGTTAAAGCATTGAATATCGTAGTTTTTCCCACATTTGGATTACCAGCCAGTGCAATGACCTTTAAACTCTCTTTCTTTTCTTCAGGGACTTTTTCAACGCTACAGCAGGAGACCATTAAAGTTCCCTCCTAACTATGATCTTCTCCGCAACTCCTTGTCCCAGAGCTATGCGAGTATTCCCAATAGCGATTATATACGGTCCCGGACGTCCCGATTTGACCACGACAATCTTTGTTCCAGGGGCTATTCCCATCCCAAGAAGCCTCTGTCTAGCCCTATGCCCCCCGTGGATGTCCACGACAATTCCTCTCTCGCCTTCGCGCATCTGAGTTAAGCGCACATACATGAGCATCACCGTTAGGCAGACCTAATTCCGTTATGAAATGTATAGATTGCCTTAAAAAGATTTGGTGAGTCTAAAACTCCATAAAAGTTCGAATATCAAAAAGGAATAGTTCGGATGTCTGCTCTCAAAGGTCTCATTGGTGCCTATGGACAATTTCAAAGGAAGGCAAAAACAAGCCTAAATAGTAGTAGGAGAAATAGCGGGAAAGCCTTTAATCCCTGCTCTTCTGCTCCTTCCACTCTTCCAGCAGTGTTGAAAGCAAACCCAAAGCCACTGGTCCGATTATTAATCCCTTTATTCCAAAGCCCATTATCCCACCGAATATTCCCACCAGCGCCAGTGCTGGATTTATTTTTGCACCTTTTGCAATAAGCTTTGGCCTAATTGTAATATCCGGGCCAGGAGAAATTAAAATTGCGCCATATACTGAGAGCATGATTCCAGCAAAGATACTGCCCTGAGTAAATAGGTATATTGCCCCTGCTATCCAAACTATCCAGCCACCAATGACAGGCAAGAGCTCAAGAATAACGCAGAATATTCCCGCAGCAATGGCCCCGCTAAGGTTCGCTACTCCAAAGACGTAAAAGCCCAGCGTTAGCAGAAAGCCTTTAAAGATGCTCAGCATAAGCCAAGTTCTCAGAATGGCATTTAGAGTATATTTTGCCTTCTCTATTAACTCTATGCCCAAATCTTTCCTCTCCTCAGGGAGTAATGCATAAAGCTCCTCAGACAAAGCTCTAGAGTGCACCAGTATCCCATAAAAAACTGCTATGAAAACAATGGCTTGAAGAAGGAGCTTGGGTATAGATAAGGTATAGTTGAGAATGTATTCGCTCATCTTTTCTGAAACCCTCTCAATCAAAATCGCGGCTGATTGCCCTATATCGGGAGGAAGGTTCAGGGACAAAAACCAGCTAAGCGCCTCGTTTATATAAATCACCAGCGCCCTGGTCACGTCTCTAAACCATAACACTATGCCAAATATAAAGCCAATTAACAGCAGGGTCATCAAAGCCGAGAGCAACATGGCAGACTTGTTGGTATCAAGCCTCTTTGCAAGCCTTTCATGGAGGGGATGAAAGATGTATGCAACTGTTAAGGCAAAAATTATCGGGGTAATAAGGGGCTCCACAGTTTTCCATACAATGAAAAGAATTATAAGAGAAACGGCAATCCAGACAGCATGTTCCGTCTTCATAAAATCATCTCCCAATATACTTGAGGATTAACTCCCTAGCTTGGGGTTTGTTAAATACAAATAGAGTTTTTCTTGCCTCATCAAGCAAGAAGTTTCTCCCAACGATTAAAAGTCCATCTTTCAGCTTGTATATTTCTGAGCTGGTGATGTCGATGAGATTTTTTATGCCTTCTGGAGCTTCTATTTCCCGTAGTAAGTTCTCCGCCCTATCAATCAAAGCCTGGTTGAGGAACTTGGGCTTGCTTAGTCGAATTTCTTTCGGGATAACTTCACTGGGTTCCATAAAAATTCCCCAAAATTCCTTGGCACATTCAAAGGGGTATACATACTCACTGCCGTATATAGGTTGATAGAGCTCGTAAATGATTGAGAGCAGGACTTTTCTTGCATCCCCTCCATAGTATTCAATTCTCAGGTTAAATCTTCCATCCTCAAAGCCGTTCTCAAACACCTCAAGGTGCTCCTCACACTGCATCGCCTCACCCCCGTATGTATGAGGAAACATAATTAGCAGGCATATAGAGTGAGGAGCTCTCATAAATTCCAAAATCCGTCTTTTGGGCATCGTAAAGCACAACGTTTGCACTCTTAACGCCGATAATACCCTCAAGGACTTTTATGGCATAGTCAAGGTCACCAGTGTCATCAACCAGAACTCCCTTAACCTCACTTGCAAACCAGACCCTTCCATCTCCGTATTCCCTAGTTGTGTTCATATCAAGCTTTCTTCCCTCGCTAACAACCTGAAGGAAGTATTCAAAGTATGTGTTTATTGTTTTCTTTATCATGTCCCTTTCCTCGTCAGTAAGGCCCCTCCATTCTGCACCCATGTCTTTGTATTTACCCGTTTTGAACACATTTACCTTGATACCGTTCTGAGCATAGTTTTGCTCCAAGTCATAGTGAACATAAAGAACACCAATGCTTCCCACTTGGGCAAGAGGATCGGCAATTATCTTATCCGCAGCACATGCGAGAAAATAACCACCTGAAGCAGCCATACCCCCAGTATATGCAACTATCGGCTTTTCATACGATAATTTTTTCAGCTCTTTATAGATGGTTATAACTGGCCCCACATATCCCCCGGGGCTTTCAATCCACAAAACGACTCCCTTAATGTTCTCATTCTTTCTTATCTCTCTGATTTTAGAAATTACCTCCAGAGAAGTGGTTTCATCGATTGAACCCACAATGGGAAGTATCGCCACAGTTACGTTGGGTTCCTCACTAACATTCGCCCGCATCTGGCTTTTGAGGTATTCAATCTCTCTCTGAAGCTCTTCTATTTTCGCCTGGAGGGCTAATGTAGCGTTACTCTCTACTTCCCTTACTGTCTCGTTGTAAACCACTGTAAAATTCTTCTCTTGGAGAGCTCTTTGTAATTCAGTGTTTTGAGTGTAAAGGAGAACCCCAGTGATCGTTGCCAGGGCTAAGAGGAGCGTTAGAATAAAGCTGAGATACTTCCATATTTCTCTCTCCATCAGAATCACCTAAAGTGAAATAGCTTTGGAAACTTTTAAATTTGGTGTTCCCATAATCTCTAACAAAAGTAGAAAAGGTGTAAGGCATGGAGATAGGAGTAAGTGTTTATCCCCATTTTGTGAACAAAGGAAAGGGTCTGCCTTCCGTTTTAGCGGAGCTAAAGATCAAGGATTATGACTTTGTCCAAATATTTCCCCATACTCTTGGGTTAATAAAAAACGGACAGGTAATAGAAAAGAAGCTGCGCTCAGTAGAAAACGCTCTAAAAGGTGTTGGAATAAACTACACGATTAGAATGCCTCCTTCGGTAAACCTGAGAGACAGCGTGTACTACAGCAGACACTTTAAAGTGGCCAAAGGTGTAATAGATGTCGCAATAAAGCTCGGCTCAAAAATAGTGGTCATGCAAAGTGGCCGCACTGGAAGGCTCGACCTTGAGATAGAAGCCCTCCAACAGCTTGCAGAGATGGCAGAAAACTTCGGGATTAAAATTGCCCTTGAAAACACCTACAGCGTTAAGGATACCCTCTACGTTGTTGAAAGCGTTAACAGAGAAAACGTGGGTTTTGCCCTTGATTTAGGACATGCCTTTCTAAGCGCTCAAGGGGACGAAAACAGATTTCTAGAAGACGTGAAGCTAGGAACAGAGAAGACGATAATTCTTATGATTCATGATAATTTTGGAAAGCTTTTCCCACAGGTAGAGCCGGAAGATGCATTGGCATATGGCGTCGGAGACCTTCATCTGATGCCGGGAGAAGGAAAAATCCCCTTTGGAAAAGCGTTAAAGCTTTTCGGCGATGTGCCGCTGTTGCTCAAAATCAAAGATCCAGACACTTTCGCAAAGCTTCCATCAAAGAAGGGACTTATAGAACTCCTCACCAGCATTTAAAGTTCCAATCTCTCTTTTACCATCTTTAAAAGCTCTCCAAAGGCATTGCCAATTATTTCTTTCTTTCTCGAAGGATGGAGCACATCTGGAGTAAAGTTCTGCCTGAGGACTTCAACGGCCTCTTCTATGGTTATTTTCCTCTCAAGCCAAGCATAAGCTAAAATAGCCTCAGCAATATCGCCCCTTCCATGTTTGTCCGTTCTTGAGGGGACATAACTTAAAAGTCTGGCCTTCTCAAGTGCAATGCTTAGTGACGCATTAGGTACTCTCCCAGCACTAGGATGTCCAAGATACTCGCTTAAAGCGAGGGAAAATATAAAATTAACGAGTGAATCCCCAAACTTTGAGAGATTCTTATCATTAAAGTCCATGGAATACTCCATTTCCTGCCCTCTCAAAATTAAAAAAGAAGTTCACTTTCCTATAGCCTTCTCCCAAGCCTCAAGGACTTCCTTTGCTCTATCAAAGATCTTTTGGGCAGCTTCTTCTAGAGCCTGTTCGGGGGTTATTTTTCCATCCGTGACAACTCTGAACTTCGGTTTTCTTGCCATAAGAACCGGATGCTCTATGGTGTACGCGGCAAATTTGACGTGTTTGTTTTCGTGAAGCACTTCATTGAGTAGGTTGGCAAATGTATGATCCTCCCCTACAAGATAAAATTCAAGCAGGTTTTCTTCACGCTTTATTACCTCAATCTTCATTTCCCTCACCCGTTAGCTTTTTCAACATTATCTCCAGGGCTTGCTCCTTATTCTTGATTAGTTCATATTTAAATTTATCCTCCTTATACTCTGCAACCCCAAGTTCAAGAGCAGTATCCAGAACATCCTCCGGATCAAGTTCAAATGCCACCGCTATGGGGAGCACAACTTCCCTTATTTGCCTTGTGGTCTGTAAAGCTATGTCACTTAATGCCTTTCCGAGCTTTTTAGTTAGTTCCACAATCTCGCTCCATGGAAGGGAGCTTATAAGCCTATTGTCCCTAAGTTCAACCTTTTCCCCAAGAAGCTCAAGAGTCTTTAGGAGAATTGGGATTGAAACGCTTGTCCCGGCTTCTCTGAAAATATCGTCGATGTTATACTGATAGAACCCCCTCCTGTCGGGATATAAACGAGAGCGTACCCTCTGGTGAATGTCCCTAACCTTCTGCATGGCTTCCCTTATCTCGTCCTTGGTTCCCTGGATGTTTATTTTAAGGGAATTTAACTTGCCGTGGACGTAAATGAAGGCTGGAAGTTCGAGCTTCTGCAGCTCTTTCATGAGCTCTTCCTTTTCAATGTCATCTCTAACGTGAATAACCATAACCTTCTTGGCTTTCATTTTTTACACCTTACTCCAGCTTCAGCTTCCTATAGTAT
>JAGGWM010000018.1 GCA_021157445.1 Thermococcus sp.
AAACTAAACCCCCAGCAAGGTATTCCCCGGCAAGTGTTATCAAAAAAATGGAAGATCTCGGCATTGGAACCAAAGCCACAAGGGCTCAGATCCTGGAGACCCTATATTCAAGGGGATACATAGAGGGCAAGAAAAAGATAAAGGTGACTCCCCTTGGCATGAAGGTAATAGAAGCACTGGAAAACAGCGTTCCGGATATAATAAGCGTTGAACTAACGAGAGAATTTGAAGAGAAAATGGAGCAGATAATGCAGAAAAGGATAAGCAAGGAAAAGGTTATTGAAGAGTCCAAAGAAACCCTGTTAAAAATCTTAAAAGAGTTCAAAAAGAAAGAGGGTGAAATAGGGAAAAAGCTTCTCGAAGCGTTTATTGAGAGTCAAAGAAATAAAAACAGCAAAAAGAAAAAGAAAGAGAGTAAAGAGAGTAAGGTTGCAAAAGAGCTAACTGCGGAGGAAGAAGAGAGCACCAAAAAGCCACTTGAAAAGAAAAAATCTAAGGATACTATAATAGTTGGAAAATGCCCCAAATGCGGCGGTGACTTAGTGGTGAGGTATAGCAGAAAGACAGGGAAGAGGTTTGTGGGATGTTCCAATTGGCCGAATTGTGACGTTACTTATCCCCTTCTCCAACGAGGTGAAATAATCCCAACGGGTAAAACATGCCCTGAATGTGGAAATGCTCCGATAGTGAAGATCAAAGAGCACAACAGAGAATACGAAGTATGCCTTGATATGAACTGCTACAAAAATCGAAGGAAAAGTAAAAGTTAGAGGTTATAACTTAAAAGTTAGAACACTACAGAAGCTCTTTGAGAAGAGCGATCCTTCTTTTACTCATGAGTACTTTTGGATGCTTGAGGAGGGCTTTTATAACTTCTGCGTAATCCCCACCTGCAATTTTCTCTGCATCTGCTCCGCTTAAAACTTGGATAAATACATCTAGATCTTCGTCAGTCAGCTTTTCTACGACTTTCCTGACTTTGAGAACCCTCTCAAGCCTCTTTCCATCTTTTTCCCACCACTCTCTTGTGTAGTTCTTTAGAAGCTCAAAGTTCTCTTCTTCAAGTGCCTTTATTATCCATTTGCTTGCTATTGTTCCAGCTTTCATTGCTTCTGCCATTCCGCCGCCGTGCATGGGGTTTACTTGTCTGGCGGCATCTCCCACGACGACCACGTTGTCTTTGGTGAGCTCTTTAACAAAGCCCCCTACTGGAACAATACCCACGTTTATCTCAAGGAGCTTCTTTGCTGGAATGCCCTTCTCTTTGAGCCACTTGTCGAGGTAGTACTTGGCGGTTTTTGGATTGTCGGAGTTTATGCCTATGCCGACGTTGGCTCTGTCTTCATCTTTTGGGAAGACCCATACATATCCTCTTGGTGCTATCTCATTGCCAAACCAGAGGTGAATTAAGTCTGGATCAAAGCCCTCAATGAGCATTTCATACTCGTATGCCGAGTCGAACTCATGCGGCGGAGCGTAGGTATTTATGCCGGCTTTCCTTGCTATGGTGCTTTCAACACCGTCTGCCGCTACAATAACATCTGCATATATCTCGATGGGTTTTCCTTCGTGCTTTGCTTTTATACCCTTTATGACGCCATTTTCTCTAATAACGTCGAGAGCTTCAGTCCTAGTGAGCACATCTGCTCCAACCCTCGCGGCATAAAAAGCCAGCATTTTATCGAATACCTTTCTTTCTAAAATAACACCACTTACATCTTTGTACCTCATTTCAAGCTCGTAACCGCTGGGAGAATACAGCTTTGCACCATAAATTTCGCGGTTTATGAAGCGTTTGTCGTAGGGGATATCATACTTCTTGAAGACGTTTATGTTGATTCCTTCAGCACACTGCTTTGGAGCGCCTATGGCGGGCTTTTTGTCTATGAGAAGAACCGAATATCCTTCTCTGGCAACGTTTCTAGCAACTATTGGGCCCGCAATTCCAGCCCCGACAACGACAACGTCGTATTTCATGGTTCTCCCTCCAGAGGTTCAGCACTTAAAGCTCCCACCGGGCACGTGTTTATACATATTTTGCAGGAAATACACTTATCTTGGAGGAACTCCCATTTTGAAGATGACACCCTTATTGCAAGGGTGGGACAAACACCTGCACAGCCACCGCAAAGATAGCATTTATCTTCGTTCACAATGATTCTGATTCTTTCCACCATGTCACTCTCCCTCACTTTGCTTCTTTTCTTCCGAGTTCTTCCTCATCAATTTCTATGAGATTTTCTTTTATGCTTAACGGTACTATCCTTGAGAGTTCCTTGGCCTTTTCTTTAATTTCTCTCTCTTTGAGGTTTAGGACATCGCTCAATTCCTCTACCGTCGCTTTCTTATAGAGAAGCAGGTAATGGAGTATGGCGAGCTGGGTCATATCACCGATTTCCTTCAAATATCTCTCCTTAATGTTTTTCATGAGCTGATTTCTGTAGCTCTCAACTGTCTTTAGGGCCTCTATTACCTGATCAAGCTTTTTATTTGCATCTATAAAAGCCTTTACCATAGAATGCAAGCTTTTTGGGGATCTATCAAGTTCATCAAGTCTGATTTCGAACTTTTCAAGCCTTTCCGGAGAATCCAAGTCCAAACTTTTATACCAAAATATATTGGGCGTGACGGTTACAAGAAACGTTTTTGAAACGGCTATGGAGTAATATTTTCGTGTGGGTCCAATAAACCCTTCCCCTTTTTCGTAGGATTTCAACACTCCCTCTCTCTCCATTATCTTTAGGTGCTTTGAAACGGCGGTTGAGGAAACGTTAACCTTGCTGCTGAGCAGGCTGAAGTAGCATTCGGTACATGTCAAGTGGCTGAGTAAATCTCTCCTTACCTTGTTCCCCAAGATGTAAAATATATCCGGTTCAGACATGTTGCCCACCTACCCAAATCTGTATCGTAAAGTTTATATACCGTCATCCTAACCTTTGGTTGAAAACTCTAAATTTGTAAAGTTTCCGTAGGTATGTTGCATCCAAAGGTTAAAAAGCTTTAGTTTGAAACTGATTGGAGGTGTATGGAAATGGCGCTTATTAGTGATGGAGACAAGAAGATAATTAAGGAGGAGTTCTTTTCAAAGCTCGTTAATCCAGTTAAGATTATCGTCTTCACAGGAAAAGAACACTGCCAGTACTGTGACCAGCTAAAACAGCTTGTTGAAGAGATTGGCGAGCTAAGTGATCTTATAAGCTATGAGGTGCACGACTTTGACAACGAAAAGGAACTTGCTGAGAACTACAGAATTGACAGGGCTCCAGCTATTGTAATAACCCAAGAGGGAAAAGACCTTGGAGTTAGGTACTTTGGTCTTCCAGCGGGCCATGAATTTGGATCATTTTTAGAGGACATCGTTGATGTCTCAAGAGGCGAGACTGATCTTGAAAAGGATACTAAAGAGGCAATAAGGAGCATTGAAAAGGACGTTGAGATATATGTCTTTGTTACCCCCACATGCCCCTACTGCCCAATGGCCGTTAGAATGGCTCACAAATTTGCAATTGAGAATGCATTGGCAGGGAAAGGCAAGATTTTTGGAGAGATGATCGAGGCAATAGAATTCCCCGAGTGGGCTGACCAGTATGGCGTCATGGCAGTTCCAAAAGTCGTTATAAGAGTTGATGGTGAAGATAAGGTTTCATTCGAGGGAGCTTATCCAGAGAAGATGTTCCTCGAGAAGCTTCTCCAAGCCCTAGAGTGAAACTTTTTAACCCTTCTTTTCTTCTTGCATTCAGGTGTCTCTTGTGAGGACATTCGTAATAAAGGCCAATAAAGCTCACACAAGGGCTGATTTTAGTCTTAAAGATCTTCCTGGAACAAGCGGGAGGATTGATCTATTATGCAGAGCTCTGAACTCAGCATTTCTTCTTTCCCGTGGGTTTAGGAAGGACGTTAGAGTGTGGGTTAACCTTAACGGTCCCCCCGATCCACCAAAGACCATCAGGTTTGAAGGAAGCGAGATCAAGCCAAAGACAATAAACCCAGACGAGGGGAGCTTGGCTAGAATAATAGTAAAAGCCCTAAAAGTTGGCGAAGGCATAAAAGAGCCCGCAAAAGAGCATCCTGTTCTTCCAGGCATTTATGTGAGCAACTTGAGATTTGAGGATGTTGTAAGGAGAACCCTCAAAAACTCAGCTCTCTACTATCTTCACGAAAATGGGAAACCAATCGAAAAAATAAACTTCAAAGGTAACGTAGCCTTTATCCTAGGAGACCATGAAGGATTAACCAAAGAAGAT
>JAGGWM010000128.1 GCA_021157445.1 Thermococcus sp.
ATGACAATCTTCCTCATAAAATGGACTTCATCAACGGGGATAGCATTTAGGAGATAGGTAATCTGAAGAGCAACCTTCAATGCTTCTTCATCCGGCAGGTGAGGCGGTTCTTCATCCATATACACCAAATCGCTGTATTTGTAGTTTCCCTCATAAACAAAAACTCTGCCCTTCTTGAACTCCTCAAGTGCAGCCTGGTCAATCTCCCCAAGCTCACTCATTGTGGGTCTCAAGCGGCGCTCAAAAGTAAAATCTACTTCTTCATGAAGCTCACTCGGTACTGGTGAGAAGAGCTTTTTAGTGTCAAGTTGCCTGTGAATTTCAAGACCAACTTTTAGGCCAAGTGCTTTGTAATCAAGCTCCATGTTCATCACCTCAGATAAGTGTCAAATCTTGTGTAAGGAGTTATTTCTCCAGCGTAGCTAGTCAGCATCATCTTTCTAACTTCCTCAAGGTTTTGCGTCTTTCCGAGAACCCACATAAGCTTCACGTAGGCAGTTTCTGGGAGCATGTCTTCGCAGGGAATAACTCCGGCCTTAAGGAGCTTTCTCCCCGTGGAATAGACGTTAAGGTTAACCCTACCGTAGAGACACTGACTCGTCATGCAAACCGCAATTCCCTCTTCAACTGCCCTCTCTATCCTTGGGATTATCTCATTTGGAGTGTGTCCCAGTCCAGTTCCCTCTATTACGATTCCCTTGTAACCTCTATCAACCAGAAAATCTATAATCTCCCCGTTCATGCCGGGATAAACCTTTATTAGGGCAACTTTTTCTTCAAGCTTGTCATCTACCCATACCTCGCTCTCTCCTCTTTTTCTGTAGTCCTCTCTCAAATATTCAACTCTTCCATCATACCAGATTTTTGCTATGGGAACGTCGTTTATGCTCCTAAAGGCATCTCTCCTTGAAGTGTGCATCTTCCTAACCTTTGTCCCTCTATGTGCCAAGCAGTAAGTGTCGCTGGTCTCTCCGTGCATCACGACGGCAACTTCACCAAAATCCTCGACCGCCATTCTGGTAGAGCATATTAAATTCATCGCAGCATCACTTGAAGGCCTGTCACTACTTCTTTGAGAGCCAACAAAAATCACCGGCTTTCCTAACTCCCTAAGCATAAAGCTCAAAGCCGCTGCGGAATAACCCATTGTATCCGTTCCATGCCCTATTATGACTCCGTCTTCGCCACTGTTGAGGGCCTTAGCAACCTCATGGGCCATCTTTTTCCAGTATTCGGGCTTCATGTCCTCACTCATTATGTTGAAGAGAAGTCTTGGTGTTATATTTGCTATTTCAAAAATCTCTGGAACGGCTTTTGCAAGCTCTTCAGCAGTAAAAGCGGCATGCACCGCACCGGTTTTGTAATCTATTTTGCTCGCTATGGTTCCGCCGGTTCCTATTATGGTAACGTTTGGAAGTCCCGGCTTTTTGGGTAGGACTTCCCTGAATGAAACTTCCTCCCTTGGCTTGGCCTTTTCTAGGATTCTCACTTCGACTATCTGATCAATTAAGATCCCTACATTGTATCCGTTATCGAGCTTTACTGTAAGTGTTTCTCCCTTTGAAAGTTCATATGGAGGCATTACAAGCCCTCTGTGGATAACTCTTATACCGTTTTCCTTCTCAACGACCTCAACATAATCGCCAATTTCAATGCCCTTTTCCTTCATGAAAAGTTCAACTTTCCTCATAGCGAAACCTCCTTTCATAAATTTTAAGCTAGATGGAGTTGATGAGAGGAAATATAAACATTATTGCTTCTCTATCTCATCAAAGGATAGCCATTAGCGAACCTCGATTTTAAACCTCGGTTCTTCAATCCATTCCGACCTGCACTTTGGACATCTCCCGGGAATTTTGATCTCCGGTTTAAATACGAAGCCGCACTTTTTGCACTGGGCTGGCTGAATAAGGAGAACCTTTCCTTCGCGCTTTACAATGCCGGCAATTGTCCTCAGGTCTTCAAGAATTACCTTCCTGCTCCCCTTGCCCCTCATATCAAGGAGGATTGCAAGTTCGCTTACACTGTAGTCCCTCTCCTCCAAAAGCTTTATTATCTTCTGCCTTCTCGTCCTCATAGGGGAAAGTTTGAAAGAGCATTAAAAAGCTTAAGGGTGCGAGAGATGATAGTAGAAAAAGCCGAAGAAATCCTTAAAGAGTACAATCTCTGCAATCACTGCTTGGGTAGGGCTTTTGGTCTGCTTGGAAAGGGAAACAACTACATACGAGGAAGATCAATAAGATTAGTCCTTAACATGGAGAAAGAAGCAAAAGGAGAAGGAAGTATCCAAGAACCTCAGGAGTGCGAACTCTGTGGAAACGTCTTCAAGAAAACCGAACATCTCGCGAGGCTCTGCTATGATAAAGTCTCAAAGCTCGGACTTGAGTTTGAGAGCTTTCTCGTTGGCTCAAAGCTTCCTAAGGAAGTTGTAGAAAAGGAACAGGAGATAATTGAGAAGTTTGAGTTAAAATATGCCGAACCGATAAACAGGGAGCTAAACAGGGAGATCGGAAAAATCCTTGAGCTTATACTTCAAAAGCCCGTAAACAAGAGCGATCCGGATGTTGTTTTTATAGTGGAACCATACAGTGAGAGGGTTGAGCTCCAGATAAAGCCCCTCTACATCTACGGCCGTTACAGAAAGCTGATTAGAGGCATCCCACAAACGCCATTGAGGGGATTCAAAGAGAGCGTTGCCTCAATAATATGCAAGCCTTTTTCAGAAGCAACAAAAGGGAAATGCGTATTCCACGGGGCTGGAAGGGAAGATATTGATGTTAGAATGCTTGGCAATGGAAGACCTTTTGTCCTTGAGGTCAAAAGACCAATAAAAAGGCGAATTAACCTCGAAAAGACTGCAGAAGAAATTAATCGGAGCGGAAAAGTTGAGGTGCTTGGATTGAGATTTATAAACAAGGAAGAGGCTGAGAGGATTCTTACATCAAACCACAAAAAAGAATACGAGGCCCTCGTGTACGTAGAGGAGGGCATCAGCAGAGAGGAAGTTGAAAAAGTCGTTAAGGCACTCAAAGGAACAATCATCCACCAAAGAACCCCTCGAAGAGTTCTGGGGAGAAGAGCAGACCTCGTGAGAGTGAGAAAGGTCCATGAAGCTGAGGGCGAGCTTGTTAACGAGAGGCATTTTAAACTCCGCCTTATAACGGATGGAGGCCTTTATATAAAGGAGTTGATCTCTGGAGATAAAGGAAGGACGAGCCCTTCGGTGAGCGAGATACTGGGAAAGAAGGCTTGGTGTGAAAAGCTTGATGTTCTAAATATCCTAGACGAGAGTGAAAACTTTATAAATGGTTGAGCACATGAGTCTATGGTATTGGGAAAGACCCGTAGTTGATAAAAGCTCGTTCCTGAACGTATGAGTTGTTAAAACTCCCAAATAAGCTCTAAGAGGTGATTAATATGGTTCAAAAAGCCCATACTGTTAGAAGGAAAACCAGGGGTAAGCTTAGCAAATCACCAAGGAGGAGAGGTCTCCCTCCACTTACAAGGTTCCTCCAAGAGTTTGAAGTTGGACAGAAAGTTCACATAGTGATTGAACCAAGCTACCACAAGGGAATGCCAGACCCAAGGTTCCACGGAAGAACCGGCACAGTAGTCGGGAAGAGGGGAGATGCATACATAGTCCAGCTCACCGATGGTGGTAAGCTCAAGACGTTCTTTATTCACCCGGTTCACTTAAGGCCCCAGAAGTGAGAGCTATGATAGGGCGCAAGAAGCTTAAGGAGGAATATATCTCAATTCCAGAGGCAAAAGAGCTGCTGCTTAAGAGAAAAGAAGAAGGAGTCAAGGAAAACCCAGAGGAGCCGATATTCTATGAGGCAAGAGTCAGCATCGAACATGCCGAGAGATTTTCAAAGCTTCCAGCAGAAAAGGCAAAAGAGTTAAGGAAAAAGTTAACGGGGCTCTTCGAATGGCTTGATGAAAGAATAGCAACAAAAATTGTTGACATAATGCCTGAGGACTACTTTGACATAAGGGTCATCTTTGCCAAAGAAGAGCACATGCCCACCAAAGAGGAGGCGGAAGAAATACTCAAAATTCTGGACGAATATAGGGAGTAAGCCCTCTCTTCTTCTTTTTCAAAATTTCTCGAAAAGTATTAAAAGCCCTAAGCAGTATATTCTTGGGGGGAGAGACCATGGATTATTATCGTAGAAGACATTCCTATGCCCAAAGCACCGATAAAAAGAAGCGTCATGTGGAGTATGAGGAATATGCATATGTATTAGATTACCTTCCCACCGGTTATCTCGATCTTGAGCATCGGAATCTTAGGGAAAATAAGCCCATAGCACAGGTTGTTGGAGAAAAGGCTTTTACCCTGCTTGAGGTAATTCCAAAAACAGACCTTATGCTGTATGAGAGAGTCTTTGTTGGGAAGGGACAGAGGGACAAGATACTAATGATAACCAGAAAGCTTAATTACGATGACCTAACTCCAACTGCAAAGGCTGAGCTTCCATATGTCCTCGAGGAGATTGTAAAGAACAACGAAGAGCGTTTTGTGAAGTTTTTCAACCTTGCCCCACCAATTACCAACAGACTTCACAGCTTGGAACTGCTTCCGGG
>JAGGWM010000083.1 GCA_021157445.1 Thermococcus sp.
AAAACCAAAGTACTCCAAAAGTTCCCACACAATTTCTGCAGTGGAAGTTCTTGAGGAGTCAACGATCTTTATGTCGGCTCTTATTGGATTCTCCTTTTCGATGTGATGGTCGATAACGATGATATACTTGTCCTCAGGAACTTTAATGGGCTCCAGCTGTTCAAGAGAAGAGGTATCAAAAATTACAATAACATCCTCCAAAACAGATGGATTCTTCTCCACCTGAGCAAAGTGAAGGAGGCGCTTTGCATAGGATGAAACGCTTTGAGCAACACCTATTCGATTCTTTAAGCCTATACTGGTGAGATATCTCGAAAAAGCAATAGCACTACCCAGAGAGTCTGGGTCGGCATTATGATGACATAGCAACAAAAAAGAATAATTACTTTTCCTTGCTTCATTCAGGAAGTTCTTGAGCTTTATTTTGCCCCGCAATTTTCCTCAACCTTTTTTCAACTTTTTCATAGGCTTTTTCAAGCGCCTCATCGATTAACTTCTCCACATCCACCTTTACGAATATCGGCACTTCAAGATAGACTTCTATCTCCAAATCCAGAGTATCTTCACGGTTTATCCTTGTAGTCACTTCTATGTCTTTCACTTCACTTCTGGTTAAATGCTCAAAGACGTAGTTTATAATCTCCTCCTGGGCTAGCTCCCCGAGGGCTATTAACTCCTCCTCGCTGAGTTCTGGAAGCCCTATATGGAATACTTTCTTCATTTGCACCCCCCATAAAATTTTAAAAAGAGAACTCACCCGGCTGTTCCTCTCAGAGAGCTCTGTATCTGTTGCGTAAGCTCTTTAATTTTTTCATTAAGCTTTTGTTCCTGCCTCTCCAATGCCCTTAGGCGAACCTCCAGGGTTTCGACTTTCTCTTTAAGCTCTTCCAATGCTTTTGCCTTTGTTGCCCTGACTATCAGAGTACCAACTGTCTTGTATATAGGAGCATCTTCCTCAACTTTTTCAATCTCTTCAAGGGCTTTTTTGGCATCGTTAAGCTCCACTTGGATTCTCTGCTTCTGTTGGATTACAAGCTGAAGTTGCTGCTGATAACTCTCAAGCTGTCCCAATAAAGCCTGCACCTGAGGTGGAATGTTCTGCATGACAACACCTCCTTTTAGTCCGAAGCTATACTCTCAGAGAAGCTTTAAATAGTTAACTAAAGCTCGACTACATCAAGTGCAACTTTAATCCATCGAAGATAAGAGTTTAAGGTTCCCCTCAAAGCGGAGTTGTCCTTTGCGAGAAACTCCATTACAACTTTGTTTTCTCTTAGAGAAAAGTTCATCTTGCTTCTTCGGTAAGGGACTGTTTTATGCTCAAAAAGAACACTTTCATAAACAATTTTTGCTATCTCGTCATTAGGGAACTCAATCTCAATAACCCCTCTTATCATCTCTCATCCCCTTTTGATGCCGAGCTTTTCCTTGTAGTCCCATCTTCTTCCATCTTCCATTATCCATATTTTGACACTTATCAAAGGTCCCACAGGTTTTTCTCGTGAAATATCAAAGCGATAGAAGTTTACGGCCATTCCTCTTGGATGACGCTCAATAACTCCCAAGACATCGGTATTATACTTATCAGCTATGTATTGCAGGCTTTTTTCTCCCCTTGGGACAAATTTTCCGTTGGTAAGTTCAGCAAAAACCTGACCAAAAACGATGTGATCAAGTCCAACCCTTTTGGCAGTTGTAACTATAAAGGACATTTCCTCTCTAATTGGGGGGATGTTTCTAAACCCTATTTCTCTCTGCAGTTTAATTCCATGAAGGTAAAGATAACCCATGTAGCCCCAGTCCTCCGGAGAAACCTTTATGAATGTCATCTTAAGCGGATTACCCTTCCAAACATTGATTATAAGGAGCCTCTCGTAACCTCTATCGTAGGCTTCCATAAGAAGGTCTTGAATGGTCTTCTTTCCCCTGGTTAGATAAGCTGAACTAGGAAAGACTCTCTCTAGGTCATGTCCAAAGCTTCTCGTCCTTCTTGTGGGTCTGTGGGATGTTGTTATCAGTATCATCTCTGATCACTTGGGGATTTAACAGAAGGGGGTTATAAAGCTTTTCAATAGAGAAGAGACAGAGCTCAAATTGCCTTAATCCTTCTGGCAACTTTAGGTCTGGGCTTATAGATTATCTTTGCTCCGCAGTATGGACAGCGGATTTCCCTCGCAATAGCAAGATCCATTTTAAACTCTTTTCCACACTTTGCACACTTATATAAGGCTTCCACCATAACAACCACCAAAAAAATGTTTTAGGGGGTTTATTTAGCCGCTACACCCCTTTTAGCGATCCTTCCGGCCGGAGTTGCAGGGAGATACGCCCCTCCAGCAAAGGTTGCGCCGCATTTTTGGCACTGCCATATTCCGGTGCTTATCCTCTTAACGGCTTTTCTTCCACATACCGGACAGGTGTGCTTTTGTCTCATCTTTTCTTCTACTGCAGCAACTCTTCTTCTGATCTTGAGACCATATCTTGGACCAAATCTTCCGGCGGATCCAACTTTCTTTGTTCTTGGCATGATCATCACCCCTAATGATTATGACTGAGATGAATTTTAGGAAGTCATTTAAAAGCCTTTTCCTTCGAGTTAAGCCAGCAAATAGTGAAGCCACTCCCTTTATAAACTTTTGCTAATGAGTTTAAAAATGTTGTATCCCGAAATTATTTCGCTAGGTATATTAAGCATAAAAGCATGAAGCTTGATCAGGATAAGGTCAGGCCAATAATAGTACTGCACGAGAGGGTCGGATTCAACACAAAAACAATCAGTAAACACGTGAAAACCTCCAGAAGAAGAGTCCAGCAAATAATCAGACAATACAAACTCTCTGGAAAAATCCCAGAGCTCAAAAAACCCGGAAGAAAACCAAAACTAATCCCAAACAGTACCAAAAGCTTAATCCTGAAAGCCTACTCAGAATCACAATACCAGGGCCCAGTACACTTAGAGAAGTGGATTGAGGAGCATTATGGAATTCATATCCCCCACAACACGATTTACAAGGTTTTGAAGGAGGCTGGTCTCGTGAGACAGTCAAAACGCCGGAAAAAGCCTCGCAGGTTTGAGGCCGAGCATTCTAACCAGCTCTGGCAGATGGATTGGAAAGTGGTAACCTGGAAGGGTGGGCAGAAATACTTGATCAGTGTTATGGATGATGCTTCGAGGATGATTTTGGCTTTTGGGTTGTTTGATGAGATGACTGGGGAGAATGCGATTAAGGTTCTTTCTGAGGCTATTGCTGAATTCGGCCTGCCGGAGGCGGTTTTGACTGATAATGGGGCTCAGTTTGTGGCTAGGAGGGGTGGGCGGAGTAAGTTTCAGGAGTTTTTGGCTGGGTTAGGGGTCAGGCATGTTAGGGCTTCTGTGCGGCATCCTCAGACTTTGGGGAAGATTGAGAGGTTTCATAGGACTGTTGAGGAGAAGGCTATGTTTTTTGATGATTTTGAGGAGTTTGTCTGGTGGTATAATTGGGATAAGCCGCATAGGGGCTTGAATTATGATCTGCCTGGGCGGGTTTATCTGCGAAAGGCTCCTGTTGAGTTGAAGCTG
>JAGGWM010000220.1 GCA_021157445.1 Thermococcus sp.
CAACTAAACCCTCCAAAAGACGTTGATTTTATTCTCTATGGGCACAACTTCAGAACCCTCCGACGGGGACTGAACGGGGTTTTAAATGTAAACTTCATTCTTTTGGGAAGTAAAAACGTTATTAAGGTCAAATATCCTGATGGAACAAATTTCGAAAGAGGATACAAACTTATGAGGGGATTATGATGAGATTAATGCGTTTTGGCCCTTCAATGCTCTTTTTAAGAACATCAGACGTTGAAAATGGCGAAAACTTTTTGAAAAATCTTTTTGGCATAAAAGAGCTCTCAGTTGACGAGGCATGGAATCAAAGCTGGGAGCTGGACACCATAATATTTGTAACTCCTGCAGAAGAATGGAAAACCGTGTTGAATTTAAAGAGAGGAACTTTTTTGATCCGAATGCGGAGCGACAGTGTTTTAAAGGAGCTTTTAAATGCAAAAGGCCCTTTTGATAGAGCAAATCTTGGGCCTCAGATAATCCTCCTAAGAGTTCCAAAAGAGGCTGAAAAAACATCCGAAATAATTCCCCAGCGCTATGGAGGAGTGGAGACAAGCTTTGCCAGAGGGATTAACGAAGGTGAAGAGCGAGACACTCTTCTTTTGGTGACAGACAGGAAATTGAGCGAACCCCTGAGTATAAGGGATATAAAAGAAGCGTTTTTGATTAGAAAAAATTTCATAGATGTTTACAGAACTCTTAGGACTGACTTACCCATTATACTCTTTAAACTGCTTCCTGAAGGATGGAAAGAGATCACCATAAGGATCTATGACACCGAAAAGAGGTACGAAGAGAATATAGAAAGAGTGCTTCTTGTGCTTGAGGATCTCGACCTTGGATACGTTGTAAGTGAGGGGTGGGATTGGGATTATCCAAGACCATTTATGAGGATTAAGGTCTACAAAATAAAGCTAATAACGTGGGAAGAGCCTCCCAGAATAAAATTCCTTCTCAAAGGATTAGAGTACAGGGGCTATCAAAGGTTTGCAGATATAGATGTGTTTGTTGAAAAGAAGAAAATCCCGTGGGTGGAAGTTGCTAAGGACTATTCCTCCAAATTCGAACTTGCAAAAGCGGCGAGAGAAGAACTGGAAAGTCTGCTGAGCGAGAACACGAAGAAAAAGTTGCATGAGATTGAAGATAAGCTCTTAAGCGAAGCAAATTCTCAAAAGAAACCCTGAGCAGTCTTCCAAAGTTTCAATGCTAAATCTTTAAAATTTTCGCCGTATTTTCGCAACGAAAAATCCGCTTGTGTTGTGTCTATCTGGATAAAATCTCCTCGCCTTGCTAAGCTCATCACTAAGCTCAATTCCGAAAGGCGTCGTTAGAGCGGGTTCGCCGTATCTAAGGGGGAGAAGTTCTACATCAAAGTTATCCAAAATCCATTGAACAACAAACTCGTTCTCCTCCGGCTCTAAGGAGCAGGTTGAATAAACCAATATTCCCCCTTCTTTGAGGTTTTCTAAACCGACTTTCACCATCTGCATCTGCAGGTTTTGACAGAACTTTACATCTTCCAGTGTTCTGTTTGTCTTTCTTTCTGGATTTTTGTGAATAGTTCCAGAGCCTGTACAGGGAGCATCAAGGAGGATTTTGTCGAACTTAATCTCTAATTCCCCCATATAAAGAGAGCTTTTGTGAAAGAGAATTGTGTTCGTGACTCCAAGTCGAGAGAGGTTCAATCTTGTTTCCTTGAGCCTTTCCTCCCCGACATCGAATGCATATATAATCCCTTTATTCTCCATAAGCTGGGCAAGATGAGAAGTTTTTCCTCCAGGAGCTGCTGCCATATCTGCTACAATTTCCCCCGGCTTTGGATCTAGCGCAATAGGAGGATACATTGACGATGCTTCTTGGATATACAGCAAACCACCGAGGTACTCTGGAGTAGAAGTTATGGAAAAAGGTTCCCTTGTTAGGTAGAAGCCTTCCTTTGCCCAAGGGACGCGTTTAAATTGAAAACCCTTTTTGTTCAGAATTTTGGTAAGCTTAGAAATCTCAACACGGAGGGTATTAACTCTAAAACATCTTGGCAGGGGTTTTTCCATGGCTTCAGCTATCTTTAAAGCCCTCTCCCCCCACAACTCAAAATATCTCTCCGCAAACTGTTTTGAGTATCCAAGGCTAAAAAGTCTCTCTATCATGAGGAGAAATTTAAAAGAGGGATTTATTATATTTTCCCTACCTCTCAAAGGGATTCTCTTTTATGCCTTCATTGACAAAACGTACTATGTGCCTTACATCCTGCTCTATTGTCTCTATCTCTGGCTTCATAAAGATATAGAGCACGTTTGTCTTTGGAGTTAGTGATATATGCTTGACGTTTTCGATTTTTGAAAATCCTTGGAGAAATTCCTTTAGCATTTCAATGTCACGCCTCTTCTCAAAGAGGGCTTCGTACTGCTTCCCATTTACTTCCATTATTTCCCTCTGCAAGAGCTCCTCATCTTCGATCTTTGGCCCAAAGCGATAATACCCTTTTTGTATTAGATGGGCCTCACGCCTGATTGTTGTATAAGGCTTCACAACAAAGTATATTTTGTCATGCCTGTTTATCAGCTTTGAGATAGGGAAATATAGGATGCTCTGTCTTGGTAAGAGGGTTAATGTGTATTCAAACTTGTCAATATTACCTTCGTTGACTTTGTAAAATGCCCTAAATCCAACATATCCCCCTATCCACACATAGTCCTTATCCTTGGGCTTTACAACTTTCTCTATCGTTCTCAGGTAGTAGTCCATTATAGTTAGATTAAGCTTCCTTCCTTTGTAAAACTGCAAAGTAGCGATAGCACCCAAGGCCATTATCAAGAGCAATAATTCTGGCGTGATCTTCATGATTAAACCTCCTCTATTGGATAATACCTCTGGAACGTCATGTCATCGATTATCTC
>JAGGWM010000003.1 GCA_021157445.1 Thermococcus sp.
ACACCTCTTTCCCTTAAAAGATGTCTAAGTTCCACCTCATAGTCGGATTTTTCGAGCTTTTCGCTCTCTTTCACTTCAACTATGAAAAGCTTCTCTGTGAGTTCCCTTATTGTTCTATAGCCCAAACCCAAGAGCGGTCTTATGTACTGGACATTGAACCTATCCTCAAGGCTTCTTGTTTTTCTCTGATCCAGCAAAGGTACTCTGTCGTCTCTTCTTGTTCCGTCGCTTATTCTCTCCACGTGCTCAAGCTTTGCAATCTCCTCCAATGCCTTTTCGTGGATAAACTGAATGGCATTGTTTGGATGCTTATCATTGATACACATATCGGCCGCTTTCTCAAGAATTTCCCCATCAAGAAAAATGACCTCATGAGAGAAGCCAAGAGTTTCAGCCGTTTCCTTTGCATATTTCCAGCTGTCAAGGACTCCAAAGTTAACCGTAATAAGCTTTACCTCATACCCAATCTTCCTCAGGATATAAGCTGCAAGCGAGGAGTCTTTTCCTCCGCTATAGAGGTGATAAACCTCCATGGAAACCACCAAAAATTAAAATCACAGGGCGCCCCAGAATGGGTCTTTTTGGGCCTTTACTTTTGCAGTTTCCTTCAATGCCCTTATGTCGCTCTCGTCCAGCACATCTCTAAGCTCTTTTATAAGCCTTATTGCGTCATCTCTGCTTATATCAACATAGAGTATCTCTCCGGGGTGTATGTGTCTTCCAACTATTGCCCCCTCAATGGCTATAGCAACCTGATCTCCTTTCTTTACCTCCTGCAGAAACTCTTCTTTTGACTTTATTGATTTTATAACTCCAACACGCTCTCCATTCTGCTTCATGAGTGGATATCCCGGTTTTATCCTGCCTTCAAGAACCTCTATTCCAACTATTGCTGGATGGCTTCTCCTGAAAATGTAGCGTTCATCCGGGAAGATCTTAATAATCCCGGGGAACTTCGTCTGAGCTAAGAGCTCTTTTTTCTTCTTTTCTTCCTCAGCTTTTACCCATGCCTCGTAGTCCTCTATAATCTTGTAGATAACGTTTCCGACAAATATTGGGATCTTTTTGGCCTTTGCAACTTCCTCCGCATCTTCATTAACCTTAACATTAAAGCCTATTACAACACCATAAAGGGGCTCTTCCTCCTTTACGCTCAGTGCTTCCATAACGTCTGTTTTGCTGATATTTCCTACGTCTGCTTTCCTTATGGGAATGTTCTTCTCCTGCAGTTCCTTACTTAATGCTTCAAGGCTCCCTATTGTGTCAGCTTTCACGATAACTCCAACTTTGTCTGTGCTTATAATCACGCTCTTTATCTGCTCGAGGATTTCTCTCTTTGCCTTCTCTATTTCCTTTTCAGTTCTCACCGCTATAATGGGAGAACCTGCAAGCGCTTCCTCCAAGTTTGGAGCTGCTATTTTAATTCCAGCCGCAGCTGAGACTTCCTCTACTTGATCAAAGCGATATCTTGGATCTCTTATCTCATCGAGGGGTTTTGGCTTGAGGAGGGCCCTTATTTTTGTAACTATTGCTTTGTCCTTACCACCCACAACTATTATATCGTCTTTTCTGAGGGTTCCATCGTAGATTATCACATCTATTGTTGTCCCAAAGCCTATTTCCTCTCTAACTTCCAAAATAGTTCCTCTCGCAGGACCTTCAACCTCTATCTTCAGCTTTTCCTCCAGGTATTTCTGAGCCAAACCCGCTATAAGCACTAGCAATTCTGGAAGACCAATTCCATATTTGGCCGAAACAGGAATTATGGCAAGTTCTCTCCTAAAATCTTGAACACGGTCGAATCTATTAGCTTGGAAGCCAACTTCATAGAATTTTCCTATTAGTTCCCAGAGCTTTGTTTCAAGTTCCTGAACCGCTCTCTGATCCTGTTTTTTAATGTTTACTAGGAAAGGCTCGTTTTCAACAATTTTCCACCCTTTAATACGGTCAATTTTATTTGCAGCGACCACAAAAGGAGTCCTATATTTCCTTAAAATTTCTATGCTCTCAATGGTCTGAGGTTGAAAACCTTCATTTATATCAACTACAAGGATTGCCAAATCAGCTAAGCTACCACCTCTGGCTCTTAAGCTCGTAAATGCCTCATGACCCGGAGTGTCTATAAAAAGCAGGCCCGGGAGTCTAATCTCGCCCTTCCACAAACTTAAAAGGGGCCCGGCGAGTTGTTTGACTACTTCGATAGGAACCTCGGTTGCGCCGATGTGTTGAGTAATCCCGCCAGCTTCTTTCTCCGCTACACGAGTATTGCGTATTCTATCAAGCATCGTTGTCTTGCCGTGATCTACGTGACCAAGAACGGCTATAATTGGTTGTCTAATCTTTTTCATACTCTCACACTCCACAAAACTTTTGATGAGCGTTACTGGATTAACTAAAATGCCCGCTTTTTAAAGGTTTAGGGATTAACCTTAAAAATCCTCATGCTTACCACATTTAGTGGTTACCATGGAGAAGAAAACGATGCAAAAAGGAAGAAGTTACTACAAGAAAGGAAGAGTTTTATGGGTTTTGAAGTACAGAGAAAAGCTATTTTCCAAGGTTTTGGGCACTTATCCATATTATGTGGAAGTTGACTTGGCAAAAAACTCCAGCAAGTGCACCTGTCCACAGGGAAAAGACTGCAAACATGCCGCCGCTACAATAATAGCCTTTGAAGAGGGCTTCTACATAGAAAGCCACGAGCCAGTCTCAGAATTTTTTCCCGATGCAGCTTTAAAAAGGCATCTGTTCCATGATAATCCGGAATTGGGGTTGGAAATTCTTTTAAAGGAGCTTCAATATCAGATAAACAACGATGAAAGCGGAAGCGAAGTGGCTAGACTC
>JAGGWM010000219.1 GCA_021157445.1 Thermococcus sp.
CCTTTATATCATCCGCACTTCTCGGTTCAAGCTTAAAGTTGCCCCAAGAGTAGTAAAGCACTCCAATAATATATTCTAGTTTCTGTCCTTTGGAGGGGGAGTATCTGTAAATGAGGTCATCCACTCTCAGGGGACCACTCCCATCATCTACTTCCCATTCACCGTAACCCAAGTCCTCATCGGTCACTATTACGTTTTCCACCTTAACCAGAACACCTTCCCATTGCTCTTGGGAGACATTGCCTGTTGGGAGAACCACTGGCTCTGGAACTTGAGCGGTTCCAATGACACTCACATAATTGCCATAGTCCTTATCTACGGAAAGTTCAGTGAGTCCATAGTATTCCTTTACATAACCCTTAACTTCAACGTAGCTTCCGATAGTTAAGTTAGCGGGCATTGAATAATCGGCAAGATACACGTAGACGCCGCTCCAAGGACCAGTACCATCCTGTATGAAGAAACCCTCAGTTCCATCAATGGCTGTAACAACTCCCCTTGTAATCACAGTTTTTCCTTTATACAGTGAGTCCCCGCTTGGATCTGTAGTGTACTGGATATCGTGTATAGAGACATACGAAACAGAGCTAACAGTTGTTGCTGGAAGTATACTCAAAAACAAGATAGCCATCAAGAGCAGTGCCCTCTTATTCATTGGGATCACCACATATAGAAAACGATTTTCAATGTTATTAATCTTTCTTCCATGATCAACATAATGCTGTGATGCCCAAACGGCACCATAGTAAGGTTTAACTTAAAAGCTGGTGTAATTTTACTTAGGTGGTGGCATGTCGATCACAACCAAAACTGGAGATAAAGGGACAACGGGAATATTCACTGGAGATAGAATATCCAAGTTTTCCCCAATAATCGAAGCAAATGGCACCATAGATGAGCTGAGCTCATTTTTAGGAGAAGCGAAGCATTATGTAGATGAAGAACTCAAGGGGATTCTGGAAAAAATCCAGGTTGAGCTTTATTCCCTCATGGCTGAAATTGCGAGTAAAGGGGAATACAAAAAAATTGGAGAAAAAGAAATATCTTACTTGGAGGGGCTCATCAAAAAGTTTGAAGAGAACGTTAAGCTTGAGGGCTTTGTTATTCCGGGTTCAACAGTAGCGAGCGCAAAGCTTGACGTCTGCAGAGCGATCGCTAGAAGGGCTGAGAGGAGGGTTTCTAAAGTGGTTCTGGAATATGGAATCGCTAAAGATGCTTTAAGATACCTCAATCGC
This sequence comes from Thermococcus sp., assembly GCA_021157445.1. Taxonomy (GTDB): domain Archaea; phylum Methanobacteriota_B; class Thermococci; order Thermococcales; family Thermococcaceae; genus Thermococcus_A. The sequence goes on from JAGGWM010000219.1 coordinate 1,236, forward strand.
CTGAGCGACCTGCTTTTTGTAATGGCCCGTTACGTTGAGCTTAAAGAGGGAAAGATTAGGTATGTGAGGTGATCGATTATGGAGAAAGTTATAGGAATTCTGGGTGGAATGGGTCCGCTTGCAACGGTGGATCTCTTTAGGAGGATAGTCCTCAAGACCCCCGCAAAAAAGGATCAAGATCATCCAAGAATAATTATCTACAACAACCCAAAAATCCCAGATCGAACGGCTTATATCCTCGGAAAAGGCAAAAATCCCCTCCCAGAACTCATCAATAGCGCAAAAAAACTTGAGGAATGGGGAGCCGATTTCATAATAATGCCATGCAATACTGCCCATTACTTTGCTGAAGAGATTCAAAAGGCCATCAAAATACCGCTGATAAACATGATAGAGGAGACAGCATCTTACGTGGCTTCTTTAGGCATGAAGAGAGTCGGAATCCTTGCAACGATGGGCACGATAGTAAGCGGTATCTATCAAAAAGCCCTTGAAAAGAGGGGAATTAAAGGGGTTGTTCCTTCGGTGGAGGATCAAGAAAAAGTTATGAAAGGGATATACGAAGGAGTAAAGGCTGGTGATATAGAACTTGGGAGAAAATTACTCCTTGAAGTCGCGAAAAAACTTGAAAAGGAGGCTGAGGGTATAATAGCTGGCTGTACGGAAGTAAGCATAGCTTTAAAGCAGGAGGATCTAAACGTTCCCCTAGTAGACCCGATGGACATATTGGCCCAGAAGGCTGTAAAGATGGCTTTGGGCTTATAGCCATTCTTTTCTTTTGAAATAGTACAGCATTCCGAGAGCTATTGCTAGCATAGCCAGCAGTGTGGCTGGATAGCCGTAGTACCAGTTAAGCTCGGGCATGTTGTAGGGAGAAACATGGGTGTTAAAGTTCATTCCGTATATACCCGTTATGAATGTCAGGGGGATGAAGACCGTAGAGACTACCGTGAGGATCCTTATGATATCATTTGTTTTCATAGAGAGGGTAGAATAATAAATTTCCACTAATCCGTTGGCTATCTCCCTCTGGTTTTCTATTATATCGAGAACCTCCAGCACATGGCTATAGAGTTCTTCTAGGTATCTCTGTGTTTCTTCACTGAAGAGTTCTTTTCCTTCCAGTCTCAACCTCCTAAAAACCTCCAAAAGGGGAAATATTGTCCTCCTGACGAACAGTATTCTTCTCCTAATTCCGTGTATCTTTCGAAGCACATCTTTGTCTCCATCTTTTAGGACTTTGGTCTCTATGACTTCCATTTGTGAGCTGATGTTCTCCAAAATTGGAACGTAGTTCTCAACTATCGCATCAAGAAGTGCAAAAAGCAGATAATCAGGCCCTTTTTTCCTGAAAATGCCTTCTCCGTGTAGTATGCTCTCCCTAATTGTGTTAAACACATCTCCCGGCCGTTCCTGCATTGTTATGACGAAGTTGTCTTTTAGGAAAACTGCGGTTCTCTCTTTTTTCAAGCCTCCTTTTAGCTCGTAGACCTGGTGAAGAAGAACAAAAATGTGGTCTTTTAGAATGGAAACTCTTGCCCGGGTCTTCGCTCTAAGGATCGACTTAATAGCCACTTCATGGAATCCAAAGATTTCTTTAAGCTCTTGTAGATAAGCAATACCGTCTATGTTTACCCAAACTACTTTGTAATCTTTGTATTTAAGGGCATCTTCGACTTTTTTAATTCTCTTTTTCTCAAATTTGTCTCCTGAATATGCAAAAATTGTTATCTTGGGCGCTTCATCCATCCCAGACACCACAATGAAAGCCGTTAATTTGGATTTTCATTTAGTGGTAATTATAG
>JAGGWM010000132.1 GCA_021157445.1 Thermococcus sp.
GAAGAGCACCCAGACAAAATCCCAATAGTTATCGTTCACCATCCCTACTGGTACTCCGCCCCACAAGGATGGATTGGGGGGAGAATTGAAGGGTTTATGGCGTTTGATGACAAGGATTGGGAGAACTTAACCCAGTATGTGAGCTACTATTGGATCGGGGGGGCAGAAAAGACAACGGAAGATATAGCAAGAAGGTTCCTCCAAGATGTCGAGAAATACAACATCAAGCTCGTCATGAGCGGACACATCCACCATGACAAGCTCCACATATATGTTGATAAAAACGGCAACGAACACTGGTTTGTGACATTAACTGCTACAGGTGCTCCAGATAAAGAAACTAATCCCCCAAGACCAGATAAAAGTCCGACATGGTATGGTTCAAAAATAGTTGAAATAGATGAAAACGGAAACGTTAGGCTTCCAGAGATTGAAGAAATGTTCGGTACACTGTTCAGTGACTTCATCTCTCTGCCAGTTCCTCAAGAGTTCATTGCATTTAGGTGGACAACAGAGTTTGGAAGTGCCGTGAAGTTCATAAACTTGATTGGAGAGGAAAGTGGCAAATTTGCCATAGAGGTACCAGAGGGTGCTCAAGTTGATGCCAGCGTTACAAACGTCACTTACAAGCTTCTTGGAGAAAGAAAAATTGGAGATAAGACCTACGAACTCTTTGAGATAACGGTTCCAGAAGGGATATCTCAGCTCGTAATAAGCAAAGGAAAAGATACTCAAAAGCCGGAAATAACTATCCCCTATATAACTCCCTCAAAACCGGCAAAAGGAAAGCCATTTAAGGTTTATATAAGCGTCAAGGACAATCTTGGAATCAGAGACATCTACGTGGAAATAGAGGCCAATGGAAAAGTTACAAAATACCCAGCAGTACAAGCAAGTGGAGGGCAAGCAGATTACTTTATGGCGGAAATTCCAGGGGTTGATGCCGACGAATACATCATAAGGGCTGTAGCTGTGGACTTTTATGGAAACAAAGCAACATTCGAAAAGGCGATTGGGGAAACACAGAGTACAAGCAAAACCTCGTCTCCAACAGAGAGTAAATCAACGTGTGGACCTGCAGCACTCTTGGCATTCTCCCTAATTCCGCTTGCTCTGCTTAGAAGAAAGAAATGACTCCTTTTCTTTTTTATATTTTCGTTTCCCATATAGAAGACTTTTTAAACCCACTTGTCCTTCCCTTTCTAGGTGGTGCCCTTTGAAATTTAAAGGGAAAGCTTTTGGCAATTTAGTTAGAATCGAATTTGAAATACTCAGCCTTAGTGAGCTTAAGATTGAAGACTTAAAAGATTTTGATATAGAAACTCTAAAAATCGAGCTTAAACCAACTTCTTCTGGAATAAAGGTAGTTGGAATATGGGAAGGCGAAGTAGAAAAAGCTGGTGAGGGAATAAAGAAAGCCCTTGAAGAGAGCTACAAGCTGAGAGATAAAATATTAAACAGGATGAAGGCCAAGATTGAGAGAATAAGAGGAGTTATGAAAAAGCTCGGGTTCGCCGAAGAGGTTCTAGGTTATGGAAACCTAATCAGGTTCACAAAAAGAATTGGGGATTACGAAATAGCGGTTATTGCTTCATCTAAAGATGACCTTATCAGGGTGGAAGTCTACGGAAATGACAAGAAGGTAATAGGTCCCGAGATTGAGAACTTCTTTGAGGATGTGGATGTAGAAGAGCTTGAGGTTTACGGGTTAGATGAAGAAGCCCAAGAAGAGAGGCTTGTAATAAATCTCGAACTGCCAGAGGAGGAAGTGCCAGAAACGAAAATAGTAGAGGCAATAAAGCTAATTGAAAGTCTTTTGATGACTTGACTACTTATATTTTGCCTCTAATTGGATTTTCTTTATTTTTGCCAGTAATCCTTTTTTGGGCAACCTGTCCTCTTCCAGAATCTTGCCGCTCCTTAGATCAATCTTTGCGTAATAAATAGACTTGTCGCCTACCAGCTTTATCACGGCATATCCTTTTTCCCTGTAAACAACTATCCTCTCTATATTGAGGTTCTTTTCATTGAATCTCTCAAGTATATACCGCTTATAGCTCTCCTCAATCACTATCTCAGTCAAAAAGACATCGCTCTTTAAGATTTCCCCGGAGCTTCTTCCTATCGTAAGTTCCCCCACTCTTTCCTCTCCAACAAACTTAACCAGCCAGTTTTCACTAAGCTTTATTTCCTTAATGGTTGCAGATATCCTCTTCTCTTCTAAAAACTTCTCTGCTATCTCTTTTACTACTTCAATTTTCAACTGCTTGTCTATTTCATTTAGAATTTTTCCATCTTTGCTAAGGGATATTTTCAAAATGGACTTATCATTCTCCAGCTCAGCTTCATAGATGTCATCCTTTTTCTCCAGCTTCTTTATATCCCACCCTTTATATTTTTGAGAGATTATCTCTCTGGCTTTTTGAGAACTTATCTCAACAAAGTAGTCTATTATATTCCCGGTTTTCCCATCAGCATTTACCTTAATTTTCCCATCAACACTCTCAAGGAGTATTTCCAAATGGGTTGCATCATAGAATTTAAACTCAACAAGCTCAAGCCCTTTTATGTCAAAATTCTTTTCAATGAGGTTCTTGGCAGAGTTCGCAATATGATAAGGATGAAGGAGGTTTGCAACTACCTTATGTTCGCCGTTCTCAAGATCGAATTCAAGAACTGCGACTCCTTTTGGAGTCATTACATCGACTATTGCCCTGTTTTCTTTTTCATTAAAGAAGATGATTTCCCCACCCGGATATAGATTAGCAACCTCGGAGAATATTGCTTCTCGCTTTATTTTTGATTTTCTTTTCATGATTCTACCACTGTAAACATGCAGGGCAATTCCGAAGACAAACCTCTTGCTCTGCCCACTTACGATGACCACAGAATCCTTTTCCTCTATAGAAAGTTTTTCTGGATCTTCTCCAAGAGACTTCCTGCATTCTTCTTTGGCTATTTCAATAAGCTTCTCCTTTGGAAGTGGGGCTATGCTTATTCTGACATCGTTTGTCTTAAGATTAACTTCAGCCTTGGTGGAGTTGATGCCCACTTTAAGGGTTAACAAAGCTTTATTTGGAACATAGATCTTTCTTCTAGAACTTAGATAAATATTTGTCTGAGGAATTCCAAGTTCATCTGTAAGTTTTAATTTTAGAGCTATCACCGCCTCATTCTGAGAGATAGAGGATACCGCTTCTACTTTGCTCGCCTTTATTGCAGACTCACTTTCTAAGAGAGCCCTTGAAACCTTCCTTTCCAATTTAATGTCTCTGCTCACAAAGGGAATTACTTCTTCCCTTGACAAAACCACTGCTTTGTCTTTTATTTCCTCTTTATCCTTTTTAGCTGACCATGAAACTATGTACCCACTAGAAAGCTCAACTACCAGCTCTTCCAAGAAAACGTCTTCTCGCTTGATTTTGTACTGAGATTCCATAAGAGATGTTACCATTTCAAGAACCCTATTTGGCGAAAATGAATATAGCAATGGTGCATCCAAACGTATAACCCTCAATATACCTTTCCTTTTGGCTTCCTCCTCCTTCTCCCGTTTCTTCTTTTCGAGCCTTTCAAAAAGCTCCTTGGGTATTGGAATTTTTCTATTATTTAATTCCTTGACGAGCTTCTCTCCATCCCAGGGAATTATTCTCCCCCTATATTCTCTCCCCAGAAGCACTTTTGCATCTTTTGTAAACCCATTAATGGAAAGAAAAATCCCCTTATCTGCTTTAGCTTTTGTAATTGCTTTTCCAAATTCCTCAACTTCCTTAGAAGATGCCAATCCATTTATTTTTATCCTTATTGCATACTTCTCAAGTCCGGAGATTGGATCTTCACGAAGGGCTATAAGGTCTATTTTCCACTCTTCAGTTTCTACTCTCTCAGCTTCTTTAAACCCCAAGGATTCAACGAGCTGTAGAACAATCTGAATTGCATCCTCATGAGATGCCGCGTTCAATACTTCCAATTTCCATTCCATAATATCACGCTCACATAATAAATAGGAAGTTTTCGTATAAATTCGTTTTGCATAAGACACCTATCACCATCGGTGTTTAAAATAATCTTTTAACCATCTCTCATTTACATTCTCCCAGGTGAGAAAATGTTTAGAGTAACTGAATTTAATTATCACGGGAAAACAGTGTTTTTTAGGGCTGATTTAAACTCACCCGTCAAAGATGGGAAGATAATCAGCGATGCCCGGTTTAGGGCTGTCCTGCCTACCATAAGGTATCTCCTTGAACATAACGCAAAGGTAGTTGTTGGAACGCACCAGAGCAAACCCTATGAGGAGGATTACCTAACCACAGAGGAACATGCTAAAATACTAAGCTCCCTGCTTGGCATTGAAGTAAAATACGCGGAAGATATCTTCGGAAAATGTGCAAGGGAAGCGATAACCTCCCTAAAACCAGGTGAAATTCTGATGTTAGAAAATCTTCGATTTGCAGCAGAAGAAACTAAACAAGCCCCCCTAGAAAAGTGCGAGAAAACACACTTTGTCAGAAAGCTTAGCTCCCTAATAGATTACGTGGTTACAGATGCATTCGCTACCTCTCACAGATCACAACCCTCTTTAGTTGGTTTTGCAAGATTAAAACCAATGATACCCGGATTTTTAATGGAGAAGGAGCTAAAAGCACTAAACAAGGCATATGAGAGCAAAGAAAGACCAAAAATCTACCTGCTGGGTGGAGCAAAAGTTGAGGATTCACTTAAAGTTGCAGAGAATGTTTTGAGAAATGGAAAAGCTGACTTAATTTTAACCGGGGGCCTGGTGGGCCAGATCTTTACTCTGGCAAAAGGGTTCGATCTTGGGGATGCAAACATAAGCTTTCTTGAGAAAAAAGGATTGATAAAGCTAATAGACTGGGCAGAAGAAATACTAAATGAGTTTTACCCATATGTAAGAACTCCAGTAGACTTTGCAGTTGAATACAAAGGTGGGAGAGTCGAGGTGGACCTGCTAAGCGATAAGAAGTGGATTTTTGATGAGAGACCAATCATGGACATAGGAAGCAGAACAATAGAGAAATACAGAGAAATACTTCAGGAGGCAGCCATAATAGTTGCAAATGGCCCTATGGGAGTATTTGAAATAGAAGAATTTGCAAAAGGAACTGTGGAAGTTTTCAAGGCTATAGGGGAGAGTGAGGCATTCTCAGTAATCGGTGGAGGACACTCAATAGCGAGCATCTACAAGTACAACATAAAAGGGATTTCCCATATAAGCACGGGTGGTGGGGCAATGCTAGCATTTTTTGCCGGGGAGAAGCTTCCCCTTGTTGAAGCACTTAAAATAAGCTATGAAAAATTTAAGGATACGGAAAAAAGTTAAAATCACCCTATTGTAGCTTTTTCAAATTCAAGCATGGCTATTCCTACAAGAAAAACAGCCAGCAAAGCAAGAACTCCAACATCTGTCGTTAGCGCAAATTTTGTCACACTTTCTCCAACAAGGAAATGTCTCGTTCCATCAACTGCATAGGTTAAGGGATTAATGTAGGCTAAGGCTTTCATCCATGAAGGCATTGTGTCTATTGGATACATTGCACCACTGAGAAAGATCAAAGGAAGCATAAGGACCATCATTATCATCTGAAATCCTTCCATGCTCTCCATCCTTAAAGCCAGGCTAACTCCAAACCCTGAAAATGCCACCGCAAGGAGAAATCCAATCCCCAAAGCCGGCAGGATTCCACTCGGCTTAAGGTTTTCTGCCAAGAGGAATGTCAAGAGGAGGATTATCATCCCCTGTGTCAATGTTACTAGGGAATCTCCAAGAATTCTGCCCAGTATTCCCTCTTTTCTAGAGGCCGGGGCCACCAAAACCTCCTTAAGGAAGCCGAACTGCTTGTCCCATATAACACTAACGCCCCCTATAAAGCTCTGATTGAAGATTGTCATTGCAAATATGCCCGGAGCAAGGAACGTTAGGTAGTCGACGCCTCCAAATATTGATCTAGCAATTGGATTATCAAAGACCTTACTCCAGCCCAGTCCAAAGAACACAAGCCATATTAAGGGGTTAATTATCATTCCCACAACCCTCGATCTTGCCCTTATAAATCGCTTGAGCTGTCTGTATGCCATCGTTGTTAAAGCCCTCATGTGTTTCACCTCCTCATCCTTACTCTTATCCTTGACGCCAAAGTATTTGTCTCTCCTTCATCTCTAATCTCTCTTCCAGTCAGGTATAGAAAGACATCATTAAGTGTTGGCCTGTGGTAAGTAACTTCAATGATTTTCACATTTTGCTCTTTAGCAAGGTCAAAAATCTTAGGCAAAGCTTCCGCGGCATTTACAACTTCAAGTCTAACCCTTCCATCGGGTAAAATTTTACAGCCTCTAATGAATTCAGCTTTAAGGCATTTAACGTCCTCCAAAGCCTCAAGTTTGAGATATATAACATCGTTACCAACAATCTTTTTGAGCTCATCTGCCGTTCCTTCGGCAATTATCTTGCCATGATCCATAATTGCTATTCTATCTGCCAGCTGCTCTGCTTCATCCATATAGTGTGTTGTTAGAAAGATCGTCATATCGTGCTCCTCTTTCATGGTTTTAATGTACTCCCATATGTGGGATCTTGTCTGTGGGTCAAGCCCTATTGTTGGCTCATCCAAGAATAGCACTTCTGGTTCATGAAGCAAGGCCCTTGCAATTTCAAGCCTTCTTTGCATACCTCCCGAGAAATATTTTACGGGTTTGTCTTTAAATTCCCAGAGCTCTACAAATTTCAAAAGTTGCATTATTTTATTCTTAAGCTCATTTCCACCCAATCCATATATTCTCCCGTGGATATACATGTTTTCATAAGCGGTTAGTTCCCTATCAAGACTTGGGTCTTGAAACACTATTCCTATTCTCTTTCTTACTTCCATGGGCTCCTTAACAACGTCATGTCCAGCGACGATAGCCCTTCCTGAGGTCAATTTTAAGAGGGTAGTTAGAACATGAACGGTAGTTGTCTTACCTGCTCCATTCGGTCCTAAAAAGGCAAATATTTCACCCTTTTTGACCTTGAAGGAAATTCCCTTTACAGCTTCAAAATCACCATACTTCTTGACGAGATTCTCAACCTCAATGGCATACATGCTACTCACCTCCAATGAGTATGAGCTTTATTCTTTTTGTGAAGTTCTCGATTTCCTTTGAAATCTCGACCTTTTGGGAGGCAGAAAGTGAAGGTAAATTCTCCATAACCTCTTTTATTGTTTTAAACAACTCCCTGCCTCCAAGTCTAGAAAATTCTCTAAAGCGCTCAACCTTCTCAAGAACGTCTTTCAGTTCATTTTGATGCTCATTGAGATATGATTTCCCCTTTTCTGTGATCCTATAGAGCTTTTTCTCTCTTTTTTCTGTCTCAACAACCTCAATAAGGTTTTTCCTTTTTAAACTCGACAGTAGGGGATATATTGCTCCGGCACTTGGGCTTGGTATTTCATACCTTTTCTCAAGCTCTGTCATTATACCATAGCCGTGTAGAGGCTTTTCCTCAAGCAAATGAAGAATGAGAAGTTTCAAATATCCTCGGTATTTCGGTCTTTCCACCTATATCACCAGATATATCAAAAGATATACCTTTTATAAACTTTGTTCTTCAAAATCCTTAATTACTCTGGAAGTATAGTTAGTGAGGTGAGAGGCATGAAACTCATACTAAAACCTCTGTTTGAAGCACCATTAACTCCCGATTTCATTGATGTTATAAAGGCAAAGCTCAAAGGAAAAGAAGTCAGAGAAGGAGACATTTTAGAAATAGCTTTGCTGGGAAAACCCTTAAAATTTAAAGTAGTGTACGCAGAGCCGAAAGTCCTCAGAATCACTGATTTAACGGTAATAGAGCTGAGCGAGAAGGAGATATTTTCCATAGGCCTTGAATTTGAAAAGGAGATTAAAGACGTGATTATCGGGGAAGACATTATTGTGGTTGTCTTTGAGGATGAAGTTTTAATCTTAAACCACAAAGGAGGCAAAATTTTTAACCAGAAGTTCGAGAAGCTTAAAGAAGTTAGGCTTGCAAAAGACATCGTACTGGTGGTTCATGATGAGAACAAACTTACAATCATCCAGCCATAAGGAGTTTACTTTTACCGAAAGCTGGGAAGAAAAGAAAAAACGCGCCCAAGAAATTGTTAAAAGGCTTATAAATACCTATCCTAGAGAAAAGATTCTTATTGGAGATCCATACAAAACATTGATTCACTGCATAATCTCCCAGAGAATGAGAGATGAAGTCACGCACAGGGTGTGGGAAGAACTATTTAGGAGGTACAAAGACATCAAAACCATAGCAAACACTCCAGTTGAGGAAATGCAGGAGTTTTTGAGGAAGAACGGCGTCGGTCTCTGGAAGACGAAGGGAGAGTGGATAGTAAAGGCTTCTCAGATAATCATTGAAAAGTATGGAGGTAAAGTGCCGGATAAGATTGAGGACCTCATGAAACTTCCCGGGATAGGAAGGAAGTGTGCAAACATCGTTTTGGCATATGGGTTTGGAAAACAGACAATCCCCGTCGATACTCATGTAAACAGAATCAGCAAACGCTTAGGCTTAGCTCCTCCAAAAGTTCCACCGGAAAAAGTGGAAGAATACCTCAAACAGCTGATACCCAAGGATCTGTGGATATATGTGAACCATGCAATGGTTGATCATGGGAAAAGAATCTGCAAGCCCATAACCCCCAAATGCAATGATTGCCCTCTTCAAGACTTCTGTCCCTATTTCAAAGGCCAGATAGCCAGAGAAGACATAAAATAAAAAGGGCTATATACCAGAACCACCAATTTCTTTATGGTGTTATAAATGAGATACGAAATTATTCAAAGACCAAGTTTTAGCTTGGTTGAGGTAGAACTGGAAGATGGAGAAGCCCTCAAGGCAGAGCCGGGTGCAATGGTTCACATGAGCCCGAATATAGAAATAGAAACAAAGACAGGAGGAGTTTTTAAAGCCCTGAAGAGATCAATGCTCGGAGGAGAAAGCATATTCATAAACACCTTCAGAGCTAGCGGAGGTAAAGGCAACATTGGCCTGGCACCGCCATATATGGGGGACATAGGAGCATTAGAGCTGAGAGGAACTCTCTATGCTCAGAGCGGGGCGTTTTTAGCGAGTTCCGAAAGTATAGACATAGATACCAAATTTGGCGGTGCAAAAACATTTTTCTCAAGAGAGGGCTTATTCCTGCTCAAACTAAGCGGGGAAGGAACAGTGTTTCTCTCAAGCTTTGGAGGAATATACAAAAAAGAGCTCAGAAATGAGGAGTTCATTATAGATACTGGTCATTTGGTAGCCTTCACAGAGGGTCTCGATTTTAAAATAAGGAGAGTTGGAGGGTTAAAAAGCACGATTTTTGGTGGCGAAGGACTTGTTGCGGAGTTCTATGGTACCGGAACATTGTACATACAAACAAGAAGCATAGACAGCTTTTTAAGCTGGCTTATTCCATTCTTACCCAAGTCCCGGGAGTGAGCTTTTTATCCTCTCCCTTTTATCTCTTCCCGGTGAGAAAAAGTGATAGGGGTCTCAACGCAGTGCCTATTTGACAAGAGCTTAAGCCTTGCCCTTCATAAAATAAAGAATCTTAACGTTGATTTTGTTGAGGTTGTCAATGAAGGTTATCACGAGCTGAATAGGTATAACTATAAAGTGCACAAGGAGTTTTTGGAGGATAATGCATTAAAAAGCACTATCCACGCTCCTTTCAGTGATATAAACATTGGTTCATTAAACGAAAAAATAAGGAGGGCCTCCCTTAACATCCTCTTTGAAACTCTGGAGATAGCATATAAGATGGAATCTCTCCTTGTTGTGATCCATCCAGCCCACAAATCCCCACTAAGTGGAAAGTTCCCAAAAGCTTACGAAAAAGTTCAAAGACGCTCTCTCGAAGAAATAGACAGGGTAGCGGAAAGGATAGGGATAAGAGTTGTCCTGGAGAACATGCCCTCCTTCTGGATTCTCGATGGCCAAACCTCCAAGAGGATAGCAGAGCTGATTGATGGTACTAACATAGGTGTGGCATTTGATATAGGACACTTAAACACGACAACTGGAAACTTCGATGAGTTTATCGAGCTTTTAAGGGATAGAATCGAGTATGTACACCTAAGCGACAACAACGGCACAGAGGATTCTCATCTTGCCCTAGGAGATGGCACAGTTCCTTGGAAAGAAATAATGAAAAAAGTGCCAAGGGTTCCGATGTCTCTGGAGGTAAAGACCTTTGATGGTGCTATTAAAAGCCTCAAATTTTTGAAGGAACTCCGCGGCAGTATTTGATATTTTTCCAATTTTTGGACAGTAATGCCTCTACTGATTCATCAAGGAGCTTATTTTACCTACATAAAACTTTTATACACAAGAAGATAAAGTTCGAATGGAACTTTATTCATAAAATTTTAGAGGTGGTACCATGAAAAGTCCAAAAATTGTCGAAGAACTCAAACCCTTCTTCGAACCCAAGGCTGTCGCAATCATAGGAGCCACAAACAAAAAAGGAAAAGTTGGAAACGTTATTTTTGAGAACTTCAAAAGGAACAAAGAACAGGGGATTTTCAAAGGAAACATCTACCCCGTAAACCCAAAGCTTGATGAAATCGAAGGGTATAGGGTATATAAAAGCGTCAAAGAGCTTCCAGATGACACGGATTTGGCAGTAATAGCTATTCCAGCACCTTTTGTACCAAACACAATGAGAGAGATTGCAGAAAAGGGAATAAAAGCAGTAGTTATTATCACTGGCGGCTTTGGAGAGCTTGGTGAAGAAGGAAAGAAAATGGAAGAAGAAATTCTCCAAATAGCAAAGGAAAATGGAATAAGAGTCATAGGACCTAACTGTGTTGGAGTTTACGTGCCTGACACAGGTGTTGATACAGTTTTCCTTCCCGAAGAAAAAATGGACAGACCGAAGAGCGGCTCAATAGCCTTCGTTTCTCAAAGTGGTGCTTTCGCTGCAGCAATGCTCGACTGGGCAGCTTTGGCAGGGATAGGAATTGGAAAAATGGTAAGTTATGGCAACAAAATAGACGTGGACGATGCCGATCTAATGGATTACTTCATTTACGATGACTCCATAAAGGTCGTTACACTCTACATAGAAGGGGTAAAAGAGGGCAGAAAATTCATCGAAGCTGCAAAGAGAATAACGAAAGTAAAGCCTGTTATAGCTCTCAAGAGCGGAAGAACAGAATATGGTGCAAAGGCTGCTTCCTCTCATACCGGAAGCTTGGCTGGGGCTGATGTGATTTATGATGCGGTTTTCAAGCAGACAGGGATTTTAAGAGCAGAGGATTTTGAACACATGTTTGATGTTGCAAAGGCTTTTGCAAAGTGCAAACTTCCAAAAGGAGACAGAATTGGAATAATCACAGACGGCGGTGGAGCGGGGGTTATGGCAAGTGATGCTGTGGCAAAATTTGGACTCAAAATGGCTGAGCTCAGTGAAGAGACCATCAAATACCTAAAAGAGCACTTCCCACCACATGCCGTTGCAGGAAACCCAACTGATGTCGTTGGAGACACAGATGCCCAAAGATACAAGCATGCAATTGAAGCCTTTGTAAACGACCCGAACGTTGATGCAATAGTAGTAATTGTTCTCTTCCAAGTGCCGCTTTTAAATGAAGAGGAAATAATAGAGATCCTCGCAGACTACGCAAAAAAGAGCGAGAAGCCAATAGTTGCTGTAGCAATGGGAGGTAAAAAGACAGAATACTACGCAAAGATACTTGAAGAAAAAGGAGTTCCAGTATATCCAACGCCGGAGAGGGGAGTTAGAGCCGTAGCTGGATTAGTCCACTACACCAAATACCTCGAAAAGTTAAAAGAGGAATGATTCATTCCTTATTATGGGGGGGTAATTATGAAGGAGGAAGCTCTAAAAGTTGTTGAAGAGGTTTTGGCTCAAGGTAGGAAGGCCTTAGTTGAATACGAAGCAAAGCAGGTTTTAAAAGCTTATGGTTTGCCGCTTCCAGAGGAAAAGCTTGCAAAAACCCTCGAAGAAGCCATAAAATATGCAAACGAAATAGGATATCCCGTTGTTATGAAACTAATGTCACCTCAAATCCTCCACAAAAGCGATGCAAAAGTCGTCATGCTTAACATAAAGAACGATGAAGAGCTCAAACAGAAGTGGGAGGAAATACATGAGAACGCAAGGAAATACAGGCCAGATGCAGAAATTCTCGGTGTCCTAATAGCCCCAATGCTCAAGCCCGGAAGGGAAATAATCATTGGTGTTACTGAAGACCCGCAGTTCGGGCATGCAATAATGTTCGGCCTCGGTGGAATTTTCGTTGAGATCCTCAAGGATGTGACCTTCAGGATAATACCAATTGAAGAGAAAGATGCATGGGCAATGATAAAGAGCATCAAAGGCTACCCAATTCTTGCCGGAGCAAGAGGAGAGCCTCCAGCAGACATGAAGGCAATTGTAGATATGATGCTAAAAGTCTCAGAGCTTGTTGACGATCTTAAGGACTACATCAAAGAGATGGATCTAAACCCAGTCTTTGTTTATCCAGAGGGCGAAGGTGCGGTCATAGTTGATGCAAGGATTATTTTGAAGTGAGCTTTTTTATTTCTCTTCTCCCCTTTGTCCAATAAAAAATAATATTGTATTGGGGAGATAGACAATGCACTTGAGATATTATGCCCCATATTACAAAAAAGAGAAACACCTAGAGATCATCAATCTCCTAGAAGAAATAAAACAGAAACATGGCATAGATTATAAAGAAGTACCCGTTGACGGCCTTTTCCTTGAAGATTGGTATCCTAAAAAAGCAGAAATAGGAGAATATTCCATATATGAGCTCCAACTAAAGCCATATTCTAAATTAATCTTAGCAAATTGTGAAAAATTAAGAAAAATTGGGTTAGAGTTACATTGCGAACCAGTTTCTCATAAGTTCAAGAGTAGATCGGGAAATGTTTATGTAAGAGGAACAATAGCAGTTGTTGAGAACGATGTGGTTTTATTAGCCCTAAATTACGAAGATGAAATTTTTGAGTTTTTGAGGGCTTTACTTACAGAGGGTTGGAATCTATTAAACGTATTGGAAAGAACAAAACCAAAAACAATTGTCCCGCCAAAGAAAAGCGAAAAAGAAATAAAACAGCTCCTAATTTCTGCTCTCTCAAAAGATTTTGATTACGTTCTCATGGATGTAAAGCATAATGCTCTAAGTGGA
>JAGGWM010000143.1 GCA_021157445.1 Thermococcus sp.
ACGGATTACGGTAGATTCTTCTCAAATATGTAGATTTTGGGTGATTAAAATGGTAAGGGATGTTATTCCAAAATATCCTTCCTTAGTATCCCTTTCGAGGGAGATAATTGTGGCAAAGCTCCACCAGGCAACTCTCAATCGAGATAATGCTAGACCATTTTTTAGAGAAAATCAGAAGAATGGCCGCCTAGAGCTAGTGATTCCAGTTAGTTGCCTCTCTTCATTGGAAAAATGTGTATTAGATGAGCTTAATTATCCAAAAAAGCCTGTGAGAATTGGAAATGGCTTCGTTAAGGCATTTGTAATAAACCCTCACCACATCAAAGATAATGATCTTGGGTTAGCCCAAGAGATCATTAATGCCTATAACAAACTCTTAGAAGAGAGCTGTATTGGACCGTGCCACAAATATAGAGTTAATCAACTCTAATTAGGGGTCCAAAATCTGCTTTTAATGGTATTTATCAATATTTATCTCTTATTTCCTTTAAATTTCTCCTTAGCGCCTGTTAACATATGTGGAATTAGAAGAAATTTTGGCTGCTTATCTATCCAGAATCTTCTTTATATCCGTCTTAACTTATATATCTTCCCCAGTATATGGAATAATTGGCAACAAAGCAAGATATTGCTTTTAGTTATTACTACTTCCGATTGTAATAGGAAAAATTGATAATGACGCCGGCTTATACAAGGACAACACCCCGATCTTTGTGAAATCTCGAGCTTGGCATGAAAACTGTATATACGCCTTATTGTTAACTTATACAACTTTATATCGTAAAAAATCTAGGTTTTGTAATTTTTGCTGATGGTAATTTGGTATTCAAACTAGATATCAAGCAATATTTATTCAAACATATTATCATAAAAACCAAATCTATTTTTGTACTTTTATATATGCTAAGAAATTTTAAATTATGTAAATTCTTCATATCGTAACAAATTCGAGTAAAAGTTGAGAGATAAGTGGGCATACAGGCTTAGGAAATACTACTTAATGAAGTAAAAAATTCCAGAGGGTATTTATACCATAAAAGTATTACCAACTCTTGGGGGGGAAAGATGAAAAACTCTCAAACATTTGTGTGCCCATTTTGTGGTTACAAAGCAAAAAGCCTAGAGGAGCTAAAGCAGCATATTCTTGAGAAACACACGCTAAATAGAGAAGATGTACGGGGAGTTAGGTTCATTCAAAAATATTAAAAGCATCTCCTTGCTTCCTACTTATGGTGATGTCTCATGTTCAAAGTAGTTGAAAGGAAAATAAGATGGCATAAAGACTTTGACAGCTCCCATTTCCTCGCTTTGCCATATGAGAGCAAATGTCTTAGAATTCATGGGCATACGTATAATGTTGATGTAGAGATATGGGGCGAGCTGAATGAAAACGGTATGATATTTGATTTTAACCGCCTGGGGAACATCATAAAGCTTCTTGATCATAAAATACTCATCAGTGAAGATTGGGTAACCAGCAGGAAGGATGGGTATGTAGTCGTGGAAAAAAACGGCAAACAACTAAAGCTCCCCGAAGATGAAGTTGTAATCCTTAACAAGCCAAACGTAACAGCGGAGTACATTGCGGAGTGGTTTGCCGAGAGAATAGCAGAAAAAGCGGGGGAGAACGTGAGAATGATCAGGGTAAGGATTTGGGAGGATCCGAGAAGCTATGCTGAGATTACCCTCGAGTGCTAAATGCACTCTTACCTAAAAAGTTAAATTGCTCCCAATTTATAACTTAGGAGGGGATGGGGTATGAGGTTTTCAAAGGGTAGAAACTTTCTGTTCAGAATCCCGGAAGGGAAGGAGTTTTTGAGTGCGGTGAATAAGTTCGCAAAAAAGCACAACGTGTTAATTGGGACTGTCAGTGCAATTGGAACTCTTAGAAATCCAAAAATTGGATATTTTGAAGAGGAAAAGGGACAATATAAAGTTATTGAACTCGAGGGTACCTATGAGTTGGTGTCTGCCTTGGGAAACATAAGCATAAAAGACGATGAACCCTTTGTTCACGTTCATGTGAGCTTAGGCGATAGCGAGGGAAGGCTATTTGGCGGCCATTTAATTGAAGGAGAGGTCTTTGTTGCTGAAGTTTACATCCAGGAGCTCCTTGGTGAACCGCTGGTAAGAAAGCCTCAAGAAAACGGCCTGGCCTTATGGGACGCTGAAGAAGATTGAAACAGATAACTAAATTGGGCTTTTCTTTAATCTTTTCGACTCATATTCTTATTTTAGGTAAAGTATTTAAGGGCTCGTGATGATATAAATGTCATGATGAGAGTATTTAAAGTTAAAGCTAAAGTAAGCCGAGAGGTTCATGGACTTGGAGAAGGGGTAAGCTATGTATCTCTTCTTGTGCTGGCAAGTGACGAAAGGGATGTAAAAGCCCTTGCGGAGAAATATTTCCAAGAAGAAGGGCTTAAAAAAGAAAATTTTGATATTTTAAGTATAGAAGAAATAAAATCCAGAAAGGGGAAAGTTTTGGGAATAATTGTCGGATAATATTTTAATGCTCTAATCCGTGTCCAATTAAAACCAAGAATTATGTATTGGAAATTTACACACATTTTTTAGAAAATTATTTAGGCACTATATGTAACTTAGCTGGGGGTGGGGAAAATGAAACCAATTATTGGAATTGTCGCTTCCTTTGATTGGGAAACTGGGGCTCTCACCATAAACGATACCTATGTAAAAAGAAGTAGAGAAGCGGGCGGAATTCCTGTTGCAATTCCACCGCTCTTGGGAATAACAGATGTTATCGAGGCAATAGATGGTCTCATAATCCCCGAAGGTCCTGATATACATCCAAAATATTATGGAGATACTCTCTCCGACAAAATTGAATGGCTCGATATCCAGAGGGATGAATTTGAGCTTACCCTCATTAAAGCCGCCTTGGAGAAGGATTTGCCCATGCTAGGAGTAGGCAGAGGAGCACAGGCAATAAATGTTGCTCTTGGGGGCAGTTTATATCAAGATGTGGGAGAAATTCCAAAGGCTATACGGCACAACTGGCTTAAAAACGGGAGGTTTTTGGTGCATCCTGCTGCAAAGGTTCACGAGGTAAGAATAAAACTTGATTCTCTGCTCTTTGAGATACTCAAGGAAAACCTGAACGTTGAGTCAACGAGTGAGGTTTTTATGGGGGTTAATAGCTTCCACCATCAGGCGATTAAGAGACTTGGAAACGATGTAAAACCCGTGGCCTATGCAGAGGATGGCATAATAGAAGCGATTGAGGTGGAAGGGAAGTTCGCAATAGGTGTTCAGTGGCTGGCCGAATACCTTGATGAAATGGAGCCCCTATTCAAAGCCCTTGTGAAGAAAGCTCTGGAGTACAAAAAGAAAAAACTTGGCCTTTTAGATCCTGAGAAAAATTCAATTGACCTTCCAGTGGAGGAGTTATAGCACCAAATGAGAACCATCGCAAGTGGGGTATGAGTAGTAGCCTTCCCTGCAGGATCCAAAAGTTATGCCCTTTGCTTCTATTTTCTTTCTTGCCTCTTCCAGAATTTCGAGTCTTATGTTCTTAGGCAGGTAATAATAGCCACCTATCCTTTCCCCTCTTTTGTAGAGGGGTGCAAGCTTTTTCATGAGTTCTGGAAACTTTGCTTCCATCCGCTTCCATGAATCAGGTCGGAGTTTTAGTGTAGATACCGTTATATGTGACACGAAGCTTAATGCATCGAGAGTCTCGTCAAAGTCTTCCCATGTATAAAACGGTATTATTGGGTCAATTCTAGCATAGACAGGAATGCCCTCTTTCCTTGCTTTTTTCAATGCTTTAATTCTCTCGTTTGGTGAAGGTGCATTTGGCTCGAGGAGCCTTACTTTTTCTTCATCTATGGTTGTAACGGTAATTCCAACGGCACATTTTAGGCTTTTCAAAATGTCCAGATCCCTCTCAAACAAGTTGGACTTTGTTAGGATCAGACAAGGAATGCCATATCTTCTGAAAAGCTCAAGCACCTTTCGGGTTATCTTTAGCTTCTTGTCTATTGTTGGGTAAGGATCCGAAGAATAGGAAAGTGCCACTATAAACTTTCCCTTAAACTTCCGGAGTTCCCTTTCTAGGTTTGGAAGGAGGTTTTCCTTTATTCTTACTTTAAAGGCTTTGGGGATGTAAGAGGTTATGTAGCAGTAAACGCAAGCATGGTCACAGCCGGTGTAAACATTGAGGGTATACTTAAACGGGCATGTGCAAAGCTTCGACTTCCAGGGGTCGAAAGGCCTTATGTGCATACACCATAGGTTCACAAAATACATTTAAAATTTTCTTGCCATTCTAGGGTGGTGGTTGCATGAAAGGAGTGGTTAAGTGGATGGGAGATTCCAGGTTTGAAGCGCTCACTGAGGAGGGTGGAAAAATAATCTTCGGTGGAAATGGTATATCACCAATGAAAACTCTCCTCCTAAGCGTTGCGGGGTGCACATC